>DASVAM010000276.1:0-5317 GCA_036376375.1 Chitinophagaceae bacterium | reverse complement strand
GAATATACCCTTTGTGTTGTAACCTTCCGATTATAATTGCCGGAAGTGTTGTAAATTTTTTTGCAAACCTTCTAATATCTTCTTCATCGAGTGGTGCCGCATCCAAGATTTCTTGTTCTTCTTTTTCCGTCAGCGTCCATTCACATGCAAACTCATCGGCTTCTTTTTCTTTTATCTTGTCTTTATCCAAGTATTCAACTTTTTCCAAAAAAATATCTTTTTTTCCATGTAAGAGGATATGTCCCGCCTCATGAAAAAACGTGAACCAGAAACTATCGTTGCGTTTATATCTACCCGTAAGTTGTATCAAAGGTGTGTCACTAAGCCACCGGGTACAACCACAAATAGGCGCTTTTGGTAGCGTTGGTGTATGTACCACTTTAACTCCGGCGTCTAAGCAAAGTGTTTGTAGTTTTTGAAAAAAGTTATTCGGATGATCAGCCATTAAGGATTTTACTTCCGTTAAAGTTTCTTTGAATTTCTTGTCTGTGTATTCTTTTGAGTTTAATTCGGCTGCCTGCAGTTCTCCTTTTCTTAACCAAGCCGAAATTGCGTAAGGTTCATTTGTATTGGCAAGTGAAATTCTAAAGGCTACTTTTAGTTCCTGCTTACAATAATAATCATCCCATGCAATGTGGTTTGCAAATCCAAAAAAGGAGAGCAAGGCAGCTGTCTTTTCGTGAATAGTTGATGTATCAGGAAGCCATTTCTTATTAATCATGTCTCTAATGGGAAACTGTCTTGCCCATTCAACGGCTTCTTCTATTACAGCCTGTCTTTTTTCTCTTGCAATATATTCATCGTAGGCTTTCTGATGGTTTATCCAAAAATGAGCGGGGATCTTGGTTACTGCTTCAAACTGAACTGCCATGTCAGAAGTAATTGAGCTCTCTCCATTAAGGACAGCAGTTATTGTTTTTTCGGGCTTGCCCGTTCTTAAAGCAAATTCTTTTGGACCCATACTCATTTCCCCCAACTTTTCAGCTAAAGTGTCACCCGGGTGTGGTCGGGATTGAGGATAGTATTGATTGGCGGTTTCCATAATTATTTTTCCTTATGGTAGTTTATGATGTCAAGTATTTCTATACCGGTTATTTCTTTCCAGATATATTGACCGTCTTCATTTTCCGGAATAGGGTTTTGTTGCGGCTTGAAGACAAGCCTATAAGGTTGATCGAGATCGCATCCCCATTGACCTTTGCGAGTTGTCTTCAATTCATGATAATTACCAGCTAAAAACCTAACATCTTCGAGTGTTACGGCGTCTTGCATTTGGGTTAATCTTCTTTTATATAGCATAGCACGAACCTTTCCAAGGTCCTTTAAAGCTTTACGGTCGTCATTAGCCCATTTTCTCAAATCTTTGGTTGCAAAACTTATATTCACTGCGAAAGTATGAATTTTTTGGTTAACAGAAAGTGTAAATTAAATAATTTGTTCAATCAATGGGTGTATTTTTCACCAAGCCCGTGAAAATAATAGCTGCGGCGGAAAGTGAAAATACCACGAAGGTGGTAGTGCTGTTTAAGAATGTAATGTTAACGCGGGACAATTTGAGCTATCCATTGTGCGATCCACCATTGATGCAAAAAAATGCAAAAGCCGGGTGGGCAGATAAGCAAGATATCTCCTACTTTAGACGATGCAACAACTTAAAAAAGCAAATCAGCTATTTCCTGCACTCGCCATGACGATGGTCACCATTTGTTCAACGGGACAAGAAGCTATCCATCCGCAATCTTCCACTTATGAGTGGCCCGCAGAGCTGGATGTAAAAGCAAAACTTGAAAAATGGCAGGATCAGAAATTTGGTATCATCCTGCACTGGGGTTTATATGCTGTTCCCGGTATCATTGAATCATGGAACCTGTGTTCAGAAGATTGGATAGAACGAGATAGTAATATCACTTATGAAGATTATAAGAAATGGTATTGGGGGCAAATGCAGCATTTCAATCCTGTGAATTTTGATCCCGAAAGCTGGGCAAAGGTTGCGAAGGAAGCAGGCATGCGTTATGTTGTATTTACAACAAAACATCATGATGGATTCAATATGTTCGATACAAAGCAAACCGATTTTAAAATATCGGCAGGCCCTTTCAGCAACCACCCAAAAGCGAATGTGGCAAAACATGTTTTTGATGCATTTCGAAAAGAGAGCTTTATGATCGGCGCTTATTTTTCAAAACCCGACTGGCATTCCGAATATTACTGGTGGCCAAAATATGCTACTGCCGACCGGAACAATAACTATGACATTCGCAGGTACCCATGGCGCTGGAATAAGTACAAAGAATTTACATATAACCAGCTCAGCGAGCTAATGCATGATTATGGGACCATTGATATTCTTTGGTTAGATGGTGGATGGGTGAGGCCGCGGGAAACAGTAAACGAGGAAGTGTTATCATGGGGTGCACGAATTCCTGAATGGAGCCAGGATATCGATATGCCCCGGATTGCCACAATGGCAAGAAAAGCACAACCCGGTTTGCTGATAGTTGACAGAACAGTGCATGGTCGATTTGAAAACTATCAAACTCCTGAACAACGCATTCCGAAAACACAGCTTGCTCATCCCTGGGAAAGTTGTATGACGCTGGCAAATAACTGGGGATATGTTCCTAACGATAACTATAAATCTGCTGCAAAGGTTATTCATACGTTGATAGAGGTTGTAGCCAAAGGCGGTAGTCTTTTGTTGGGCGTTGGGCCCAAACCAGACGGAACATTTACCGAAGAAGCGATAACAAGGTTAAAAGCAGTAGGAAAATGGATGAATAAAAATGGCGTTGCGATCTATGATACACGAACAACAAAGAATTACCATGATGGCAATGTGTGGTTTACGCAGAATCTGAAAACCGGTTTGCACTATGCGTTGGTTTGTTTACCGGGTGATCAACCCACTCCTAGAGAAGTCAGCTGGCAATTCAATATTCCAAAAAAAGGAAGTAAGATCATATTTGTAGAGACAGGGGAATCGGTGAAATGGCAGCAGGAAGGTGATCGTGTAAAGGTTTTTCTTCCCTCATCCATGATTAATAAAAAGGAAAATACAGCTGCATTGGTATTCTCATTTGTTATTGCCGAGTAATGAACTCCGAAATGAAAGAAGTTCATTTTTGAGACGGATGGTTACTTTTGTTTTCGTGCTGACATTTATCAGATTCGGGTGCAATAAATTGGGTTAGTTATCATGGGCTCAGCAAGCCAGCGTTTTGATTAAATATTCTATTTTGATGATCGATTATTAAGAAAGTAATTAACGCAATTATGATCTTTTCGCTATCGTCTGATCTTTCCTATCTTTAACGTAACGCCAATCTGATTAGGTTGGCTTTTATTTATGAATGATATCGAGCAAATAATTCAGAAGTTAATTTCCTTTAATAACGAACGAGACTGGGATCAATTCCATAATCCGAAAGATCTTGCTGTCGCGATTAATGTAGAGGCCGGAGAACTGCTCGAATTATTTCTTTGGAAAAATGCTGAAGAAGCTGACAAAGAAAAAGTAAAAAGAGAGCTTGCCGACATTTTCGCTTTCGCGTTTTTATTAGCAAATAAATATGATCTGGACGTAAAAAATATAATCCTGGAAAAAATTGAGGAGAATGGTAAAAAATACCCTGCCGACAGAGCAAAAGGAATAGCAAAAAAATACACTGAGCTATGATCGTTTATCAAGCTACGAAGTCAGATTTCACCGATGATGTTTTTGAAGATAAGATTGAAACAAAAATTCTGGAGTTCTTTAAAAAACATTTAAACCGATCAACCGCATCAAATGAGATTAGTTCCTGGAGAGATTCGATGCAATACATGGAACGTGTGTTAAGAGATGATGCTATCCCTGACGACTGCGGAGTCGCGATAGAATATCAATTACCCCAAACTGCTAAAAGAATAGATTTCATACTAACAGGTACTGGAGTAAATAATATTGAATATTGTATAATAGTCGAACTTAAACGCTGGTCTGAGGCCACACTTTCATCTAAAGACGCTATAATAAATACACGGGTTGGTCGATATTTTGGCGAGTTCCCACATCCCTCATATCAGGCATGGTCATATGCAAGCCTGCTCTATAACTTCAATCAAACCGTTTCTGATGACAAAATAAATCTACAACCATGTGCCTATTTACATAATTATGTTTTTGATGATGTGATCAAAAATGATCATTACAAAGAACATCTTGAAAAGGCGCCAGTTTTTTTAAAAGGTGAAGCTGGTAAACTCAGGGATTTTATCAAACAGTACGTTAAGTATGGAGATAAAACAAAAATTTTATATAGGATTGAACAGGGAAAGATCCGGCCATGCAAAATGCTTGCTGATAGTATGGTGGCGATGTTGAAGGGTAATAAAGAGTTCATAATGATCGATGACCAGAAAGTCGTTTATGAAGCAGCATTAGAGGTATCCGCCAGGGCGACTGCAAATAAAAAGCAAGTATTGATTGTTTCAGGTGGCCCGGGTACAGGTAAATCTGTTGTTGCAATTAATTTATTGGTGGAGATAACCAATAGGGGATTGTTAACACAATATGTTTCAAAAAACGCGGCGCCCCGAAGTGTTTATAGCAGCAAATTAACCGGAACACTGAAAAAAGGAATGATCACAAACTTGTTCAGGGGCTCGGGTGGTTTTGTCGATGCAAAGCGAAACGTGTTTGATACGTTAATAGTTGATGAGGCGCATAGGCTAAATGCACGTTCTGGGTTGTATGGTAACTTAGGAGATAATCAGATAAAAGAAATTATCAACGCTTCACGTTCTTCTGTTTTTTTTATTGATGAGGACCAAAGAGTAACTATAAATGATATCGGGACAATTCAGGAGATTAAGAAGTGGGCTGCCAAAGCTGATGCTGAGGTACATGAAATGGAGTTGAGCTCCCAGTTTCGCTGTAACGGTTCTAATGGTTATTTAGCTTGGTTAGATAACACACTTCAGATACGTGAAACCGCAAATTCAACTTTATCTAAAGATGATTATGAATTCAAAATATTTTCTTCTCCAACTGAGCTAAGGAAAGCGATCATTGAGAAAAATGAGATCAGTAATAAAGCCAGGATGGTGGCTGGATATTGTTGGGAGTGGTATAGCAAAAAAAAATCGAGTGCTTTTGATGTAGTGATACCTGAATTTGATTTCAAAATGAAATGGAATCTTACAACTGATGGAAGCCTTTGGATCATTAATCCAACATCTATCAATGAGATTGGTTGCATCCATACCTGCCAGGGTCTGGAAGTGGATTATGTAGGTGTTATTGTCGGTCCTGATTTAATTGTAAGAGAGGAAA
>DASVAM010000346.1:0-15205 GCA_036376375.1 Chitinophagaceae bacterium | reverse complement strand
GAATCATTTTGAGCAGTGTTCAGATAATCAGTTCCATAAAAGATCATCCGATAGCCATCGGATTTGCTACCTGCAAAAGGGCTGTTATGAAAATAGAAACTCATATTGTTCCCTTCCCTTCTGGTAAGCTTTATTATTTTATGACCGGTTGAATTATCGATCCATTCATTTGGCATTTTTTGTCCCCCGGTTTCCATTGAAGTCTGCGCAAAGACTCCTGGCGTGATACAAATAAGAATTGAAAACAATAATAACAGTCTGGGAATAAAAATCAGGGCCTTCATTGCAAGCAAACTTTTAGCTATAAAGTAATGAAATCAGCAGCTCTTTCGTGTCCTGTACAGTCCTGACAAAACGGGTGCTTATTTTTCGGAATATACTTCCTGTAACTGCATTGTAAGATACTTAAAACAAAGTGGCATATCTGCAGCCGGATCGGTGGTGCTGCCTTCGATAAAAATATGACCCTTGTATTTTGCTTTGCGCAAAGCTCTTAGATACGGCTTAAAGTCGTCACGCTGTACGCCCGGAAATGATCGCTTTTCTTTTTCTGCTATCTCGCAATGTGCCAGTACGTCTCCCGCTTGCACGATACTCTCCGGCGACTCATTTCCTCTCATCAGGTGAAAAATATCGGCATTCAGTCTAAAGTTTGGATGATCAACAGCCCTTACTACTTCAGCCGCTGATCTTAACGATGTCAGGAAATTAGTTTCGGCTGCCTGCAGGCTTTCCAACGCGATCATCACATTATACTTCTGTGCAAGTGTTGCCAGCTTTTTGCCCAACAAAACAAAATCAGCACTGGCCTTCGCTTCATCATACCCATCAGGAATGCGTCGGGCACCGCCACTTCCCAACACTATACATGGTACACCGGCTTTCTGAGCTCTTGATAAAATCGTGTCAGCATATCCTAAGACTCTTTTCTCATCTACATCCGGACCTGCTATTTTCATCGTTGCCGGAAAAAAGACATTACATAAAAACAATTTGCATTGTGCTTTTTTTATCCGGACAATATTTTGCAGAAACTGCTCTTCTGACAAAGATGGCGAAAGCATTCTGCCAACTGATTCACCAAACAAGCGAAAACCGGACGCATAGATCAGGCTATCCTGTTCCAGTCGTCCCAGAATACCCAATTGGGGTATTGATTCATTTTTGGGTACAAACCCAAAACAGCTTACCACCAAAAAGACACAAATAAGATGCTTACTTTTTATGATCATTTTACTATTAATACTTTCTCTTTAACCATCCTTCCGGAACGGGAATGATGCAAATATTCATGCTGCGATTGTCAGCAGATAACATCGCTGATTGGATCTGGATCTTTGTTCCATCGGGGCTCATAGTGGGATGAGGATGATCGGCTGCCGAAGTCTTATGACCTGCGGAAAGCAGTATCATTTCTTTTGTGTGCCGATCGATCAGATAAATGCTTCTTGAAAAATCATCGCCGACCGCCCAACGACCGTCCGCAGCACCAGTAACATGCCAAAGACCACTTCCGCTTTTTGTCTGGCCAACAATTTCCATTTCTCTTGTGCGCAAATTAACGATGGCAAGCCCTGTTGGTTTTTCTCTCGTACCTGATGGTCCCCATGCTGCATCTTGTCCCGGGTTAGCTCCACCAACATCGGTACCAGCTTCAACAACTTTATTTGTTCCGGGAATTTTTCTGTGACCCATGATCGCAAATGCCACTTCATCTTTTCCAATAACAGCCTCGTGTGTCACCCATTCATATTCTGATTCAGGATAAAGTGGACGGAGACCGGAACCATCACTCATCACAGTCCATATTCTTTGCGGTGATTTACCACCCGTTTCCCAACAAAAAACAATTTCACCCGGCACCCATGGATTCGTTTGTATATGCCCTACCTGGAAAGGGACTGATACCACGTGTTTGACCGCGCCTGTAAGAATATTCATCGCAGCAATTCCTGATGGTCCAGCTCCCATATTCCTTGGCCCAAAACTCTTTTCAATCTTCGTTCCGGAAGGTAAATGTTTTTGTGCTTCCTGCACACCGATTCTGAAATAAGCCCATTCTTCATCACCATCCAATGCCATGTCACCACCGGCACCCAATTCTTTTGGAGTGGTGCCGCACACCCGCTGATATTCACTTTCCTTTTTTAAAGTACCTGCCCTACTGTCCGCAAATAGTTTTTCCAAATTCACTTCTATGATTTGTACAGCTCGTTGCACGAAGCGACGCGCTGTATCACCGGGTGTGACCGGAACCGTATCAGTCTTTGCCAGGCGCATAAAGTATAACTTCATCGATTTGCGTGCAATATTGAGCATCCCGGTATAACCACCTTCTGTCACCTGTACGATCTCACCAGTCTTCTCGTTTACGGCCATAGCTTCCCCCCTTACGCGATTAGAACGAAAAATGAGCCATTGTCCATCTGATGTCCATTGATTATGTGTTTGATAAATCTTTGAATCGCCGCTTTGTGTGCTGGTAAGAAAAATAAGTTTGGCTCCAGTAACAGGATCGGTTATTTCCTTTCGCTCAGAAGGGAATCGTTTGCCGATTTGTGCTTTGGACACCAATACGGAAACAAACAATATTAAGAAGAGTGACAACTGTTTCATAAAAATATTTTTAAATGAATACCATTTCCAATCCACCCCTTTGTCATTCATTTATCAGAAGACCCTGCATCCTCTGTTTAAAACAATTATAATTAGAAAACATATTACAAATGCCACCCTTTTCATTTGCTTACATAGGGTATTTTAATAACTGTGACAGAATAAGCGGGAAGATGATAATTAAATTTATTCGCTTTCACCGGGAATCTTTTTTCATCGGGACTAAGATTATCCAATTCCGATAGTTTGTTATAACCATACAGATCATTTGCAGCCAGTGTTTGTAAAATAGCATCTGATTTAGCCAATTTAATTCCATTAAGATTTAACTCCACTGTCTGTGAAACAGAATCGCTATTCACCATCTTAATGATCAGTTCATTTCTTTGTTTATCAATTACGGCACTGCAATAAAGGCTATCCTTACCGGCAACTGGTTTTCCATCTTCACTGATTTCCACTACATCTGTTCCTTTATTTGTAGAAAATAATTTCTGAACATAATAATTGGGGGTCGCTACCGTACTTAAATTATCAAACCATATCAGATCCGGCCGCCACTGCCATGCTTCCACATGGGCTAACAAGGGGGCATAGGAACACATTTGCACGATATCAGCATTTCTTTCCAACCCCGTCATAAATGCCGCTTCAGCCAATGCACTTTCCCAGTTGTTACGACTTTCAGCTTCGGGGTTCTCCTTTGAATGAGCAGCATATTCACCGGCGAAAATTTTGGGGCCAGTTCTTTCATAAGTATCATAACGGGCCGCGTTGCTGAAAAACCAGGCAGGCGGTTTATAATAATGCTCATCGATCAAAAACGGGTGCAGCTTTTTCAATTCTTTCCACGCATAATTAAAATACTCACCTTCTGCATAAGGCCCCGCTCCGGAAACAATTTTAATTGTGGGATATTTTGAAAGGATCGCTTTTTCAAAAACTTTATAACGTTCGATGTATTGTGGTTCCCATTGTTCATTACCAACACCCAAAAATTTCAAATTGAATGGTTGCGGATGCCCCATATCATTCCTGAGCTTTCCCCACTTTGTGTTTATATCCCCGTTTGCAAACTCGATCAGATCAAGAGCATCATCAATATATGGCTGCAGCTCATCCATCGCTACCACTTCAGCGCTATTGAACTGGCAAGCCATTCCACAATTGAGAATTGGCAAAGGCTCTGCTCCCAGATCTTCACTTAGCAAAAAGTATTCATAAAAACCCAAACCAAAACTTTGATAATAATCAGGTGCTGGCCGATGGCGAAACTCAACGTTCCACCGATTCATGATAAGTTTTCTATCAGGAACATTTCCAACTGTTGTTTTCCATTGATAACGATTCGTCAGATCCTTTCCCTCTACAATGCATCCACCCGGGAACCGGATAAACCCGGGTTTGAGATCTGCAATTTTTTGTACCAGGTCATTTCTTAGTCCGCCCGGACGATCTTTCCAGGTATCATGCGGGAATAAAGAAACCATATCAATATCGATCACACCGCTTCCTTCAAATATTAAATTCAGCTTCCCTCTTCGTGCAGAATCGGTTGTTGTAAATGAAACAGCATGTTTCTTCCACCCGATAGCTATCGGGTCGTTTGTGAAATTTTCAATCGTTGTACTTCCCACTTCTTTACCTGAATAGTTAACCAACTGTACTTTAATTTTAAATCCTTTTGATTCTACCAATCTCGTCATGATTGAAAAATCATATTGCTTGCCGCTATGAACACCGATACCCCGGAAGCCTTCATTTGCCAAAGAATAATTGCCATCGGGATTATTAATGGTGATCCTGACGAATCGTTGATTGCCTGAATTATCCGATCTGTTTATTACAAGAAATCTTCCCTTTTGATAGTTTACCCTACTCTCCCGCCAGCCCATCATGGCAGTTGGAAACTCGAATGAGCGATTCTTTATCAGCTCAGCATACAACCCACCATCAGCGCCAAAATTGATATCCTCAAAAAATACGCCCCACATGGTTGGTGCAATTGATGCGATTGATTTGTCAGCAACAACACTTAGTTTTCTTTGAGAGAAACTAATTGCCGAGAAAAATAATGAGATGATAAAAACAAATCCTGGTTTCATTTTACATTTTTCATTTTCTCCAGCCTAAAGGCGGGAGCAATTCATTGCATTATTTATTCTTTCCTTTTAACTGAAGTGAACTATCGTTGATATAAAAAGAAAAATTCTTTAGCAATTGAATTATCTCCGCGGCTGCAAGTATCGCCGGTCCATAACCATGTGCCGCAAAAACACTAACCGGGCGGTGATAGTAAAATGCCGGATCAAATGCCATTCCTGTGCCAACACAGGTTCCTTCCACCTGCCCTTTATCGTTAATTTTTGTTGATACGGCATTCCATGCAAGTATGCTCATCGGACCAAAGGTTATTGGATCGATCCAGCCTTTGTTACATGCGTGTGCAATGCAATAAGAATAAATAGCTGTTGCGGATGTTTCTAAATAAGAATCCTCTCTGTCTAATAATTGATGCCAGAAACCTGAACCACTTTGATAATTCGCAAGCCCTTTTGCATGTGCTCTGAACTGTTCCAATACCGCGACCCTTCCTGCATGATTATCCGGTAACACATCCAGTAGTTCACTCATCGCCAGCAATGCCCAACCATTTGCTCTTGCCCACCGAAACTCAGGGTGCTCTTCCATACTCTCCACCCAGCCATGCATGTACAATCCTTTTTCTTTATTGAACATTCGTTTACTATAATTCACCACTTGTTTTACACAATCATCAAAATATTTTTTATCATTTGTGAGTTTTCCCATTTGAGCAACAGCCGGTATATACATATACAGGTCATCAAGCCATAAAGTATTTTTCTGTGGACGATTTCTTCCGATGGTTCCATCCTTGAAACGATACTCTTTTGTAAAAACATACTTGATATAATTATCGATCATTGGACGAAGATCATTACTTAGTCCACTTCGCTGTGCTTTTATCATAGAAGCACATACAGCGCCGCCATCATCCAGGGCATGCGGATCGATCGGTTGATTAAACAATCTTTTTTTGTGAATATAATCAAGCGGAAATTTTGCTTTCACTGCCGGCACCCATTTAGAAAGAAAATCAAATCTCGTTTTCACATAGTCATTATATTTTTTATCGCCAGTCGTTTCGGAGGCTCGTTGCATTGCCGAATACGTAACGCCCCATTCATAACTCGTTAATCGAAAGTCCCCTTGCTTTATCGTACTATTGGTATCAAGTTGTGATATATCATTTAAAACTTCACCGGTTTGCTTGTTCATAATCTGGGCCGGTGTAACTGCACTGAGATAAGTATAAATTTTATCCAATACAGCTTTTACATCTTCAATGGCCGGCGCTTCGTAAGGAACCGGATACTCCACCTTCATAGCATGAAGCGGCGTATTCACATCGGTCTTTGCTTCTCCCGGTTTTTGAGCGATCATAACAGCGTCAAAAAAGATACATGAGAAGAAAAAGAGGCAAACTACTCTTCGATGAACAGCGATAAATCTCATATAAAAAGTTATTGGGGTTTTAAAATTAAAGAATACAATCCCGGCTTTGCGGTTATACAAGATCTTACACAATAAAAATGGCGGTCAAAAAATATGACGCGCCATTTTTTCTACTGCTTGTCTTATGTTCATACTTCTGCTAATACCCTGGGTTCTGATAGGATGCTTTGAATGCATCATCCAAAGGTTTTCCCGTTTCATCTGTTAGTAATACTAAATATCGATCAGGCCATGGTCTGAACGTATAATGCTTTTTCACTTGACCCTTGCCATTTCCATTCTGTCCATTTCCATTTGCCGTATTAAAAGCAACTGGCCATAAGCCTGTCTTGTCAGAAGCCATTTGATTAAGATATACTATACGATCATACAATATTCCTGCGTTATGCTGATCCTCCCATGCAATTCCTTCAGAAAGGAATTCACGGGCTTTTTCATTGTAGATAAAGTGAATAAACATGTCCGGCTTGGAAGTCACAGTAGGAATATATCCTTCGGCAATTGCTTGCGGGGTACCGGGTGTAAAATGATCTTCTGTTACTATGATCTTGGTATAAGCATCACCATTTGCCGTATAGGGCGGCACTTTTTCCGATGGTGCAAGTAAGCTTGCTTTAGGTTCCCATTCTATCAACACATTGGGACGATTTTCTCCCCCCTTATATGCAGCACGTTGTCTAATTACATTGATATCATTAACAGCCTGGCTGTACTGTCCTTTACGCCCATATGCTTCGGCACGGATTAGGTAGGTTTCTGCCAACCGCATAAGTATTGCATCACGGGTTCCATTCTCGCTATTGAAATTGGCTTCATCGCTGCTTCCTCCTCTTAGTGGATCAACATACTTCTTTGATGACAAATAAGGAGCGGCCATCCCGGTTGCAAGTCCCATATTTGCACCGTTATGCCATAGCCTGTAATAATATCGATTGGTCACAGACGATCTTATCCACCGAACCATGAATTGATAAGGCATGCTCATCACCATCGTGGAATCCAGCGCCTCATCCCGCTGATTTTCCAGGTAGATAAGCGCTCTTTTTCCCTGGATAACTCTCTTTGGTGCCGGGTTTGAAAGCGGAAGTGGGATATCAGGTTCCCCGGGTGGATTATTTGCATTCCACCATGTTGCGGCCGCCGTATTCCATGTGTAAGAAGTACTCGATGATGTTGGCATATTACCAACATACTCGTAAGAGAATGTTTTATAATACCGGGAATCATAAACCTTATCACGGAAGTTATCATAGGCAAAATCTGTTGGCTTAAAAGTTCCAAATGGACGACCATAAGCCTGTACACGGGTTACGCCCGTTTGATTTGTGTAATCTCCAATATGATAATTGCAGGAACGGTTTCCCCCAAAACGACCATTCAAAGAAATATTGACATCGAATTGGGCAGCCCATAGTACTTCAATATGCGGGTTGGTTTCAGATACTGCCGGGTTAAATAAGGTCCAATAATCAGGCGCTAATCCGCCAACACCACCTCTACTATTGATCACTTCAGTTGCGATATCGATTACTGAATCAAGATCAGTTGCCACATTGCCTTTGTACAACATTTTCAGATGCGTCTCACTGCTATTTTGAAAGCCTGCAGCCTGCGCCCGGTTAAGATAAAGCTTGGCCAGTAAATGACCCGCTGCCGCTTTTGTGGCCCTGCCTCTTTCCGATGTATTAGCCGGAAGATTTTCATAGGCATATCGAACATCCGAAATTATTTGTTTATAAATATCTTCCAGCTTTGCCTTGGGAAAATTATAGATCCCGTCATCCACGCGGCGTGGGGTAAGCAAAAGAGGTACATCACCCAATTGATTCGATACAAGGTAATAAGCCCATGCACGGAGGAAAAGTATTTCTGCCCGTCTTCCTTTTCTGTAAGCATCATCAGTGCCAAACTTACCAGGCTTGATGTTATCAATAATGTCGAGTGCAATATTGCAATTATTAATATGCGGGTATGTGCCCATTGGTGCATAACTGGCGTTGGCACTGCCAAGGAAATTTGTAACATTATTATTAGCTATCGTACTTACATTGGTCCCGTAAGCACCCGCCGTCATCTGAGCATTAGCTACAGCGACAGTCATGTATGCATCTGTTTCCGGCTCCATTAGCCTGCCGCCGTTTGCTTCCCACTCGTGTTTCACCCGGGCATATACATAAAGCCCGTTGATCAGTGAATTAAGCCCGCTTTCATCATTATAATAATCCTGTGTCAGACTGGATACTTGTTTTTCAGTAAGAAACTTTTTGCATGACCCAAGAAAGAACACGATCGCCAGTATCAATCCTGGAATTAAAATGATATTTTTTATATGCAGTTTCATAAAAATATTTTTATAGTTTTTGTCTAACTGGTTTTCAATCTTAAAATCCTGCTCTTACACCAAACACAAAACTTTGTGGAAGTATTGTATTATTGTTTGTACCACCAAGCGGATTGGTGTTGCTTGAAGCAATACTCCAGTTTGTATCATCATCAGGATTGAGTCCCCATTTTGTTACTCCAGGACCGAAAATAAAAGGATTTAATACCTGGAAATTCACCACCAGATCCTTCATCATAATTTTCTGCATCCACTTTTGAGGGAAATTATAAGAAAGAGAAATATTTCTTACTATTCCAAATGAACCATTATTGTATTGCATAGCAGCTGTCGTATTTGTCAACGCGGAAGCTAAATTAGGCATTGGCCATCTTCCATTTGGATTATCCCATGACCATACATCGTTCTCTATCCGACCGTTTGGATTAGGCCCGCCGTAGTTTGGGTATCCACCAAAATAAGTTTGACCCCAGCGGAAATAAATAAAACTATTCAGCGACCAATTCTTATAAGTGAATGTATTGGTAATGCCGCCGGTCCAATCAGGACGGACAGTACCCAGTATTACGAAATCAGCTGCGTCGATCTTCTTATCGCCATTTTGATCAACCACCCTGATTGTACCGGGTCGTAAATTGGTTCCGTTTGCATTGAACAGCGCCATCTCAGCAATATCTTTTTGGTCTGCACCCCAGATACCTGCATTTTGATAATTATAAAAAACTTGTGTTGGTTGCCCAATAAACAACCGATCTGCAACCATATCCGTTTTGCCATTTATCAACTCGACGATTTCTTCTTCGTTTTTTGCCCAGTTGAAATCAACGGCCCAGCTAAAATCTTTCAATCTGACAGGTGTCGCTGATAGAGTAATCTCTACCCCTTTGTTCCTTGTTTTACCGATGTTCTCAAACTTTTGAACATAACCAGAGACTGCCGGTAGTGTTTTTGGGAAAATAAGATCAGATGTATTTTGCTGATAAACCTCGATCGAGCCAGATAAGCGATTTTTTAACAGGGTAAAATCCAACCCAATGTTTGTTTGAGCTGTTTCTTCCCATTTGAGTTCCGGATTTTGAACTAACTGTGGTAAGTAACCAATCCCAGCTGCAACACCATATACATAAGGATTCCTGCTTAATGGTCCTGATGTTGTGTAAGGATTAACTGCTGAGTTACCAACCACTCCATAACCTACCCGAAGTTTCAGTTCATTTATCCAATCTATTGATTCCATAAATTTCTCCTCCTGCATTTTCCATGCTACTGCAAAAGATGGAAAGAAGTCCCATTTATGTTCAGGAGCCAAGACGGATGCTCCGTCGGCACGACCGGAAACGGTAAGCAGATAACGATTCAGAAAAGAATAATTTACGCGAGCCATAAAAGAAGCAAGTGTGTTTTCCGTAAACCCTGTACCATATCCCGGATTGCCGGCTGTATTTGATCCGAGGTCATACCATAAACTAAGAGGATTAATTAGACCTGTGACACTGGTAGCGATGTTCTCTCTGCGGGATTTCTGTGTTGATTGTAGGAGCGTAACATTTATTGTATGTTTCTCTGCAAAGGTTTTATCAATATAGAGAAGGTTCTCCATCACCCATGAAAAATTTTCCTGTGTATTATAACCCGCCGTATTAGGCCTGTTCGTTAAATGGCTTGTTGCATCAGGCCCGGTCCATGAACCTGCTCTGAATTGTCTGAGCTGTGCACTAAAGTTTGCACGATATTTCAACCATTTTGTAAATTTTAATTCAGTGAACACGCTGGTTAAAATTGCCGCTGTTCTTCTTTCATTTAGTACCTGGTCAATATCAATCAAAGGGTTCCACAAACTAATATTACCACCCGGATTTTCTATTGAAAAGCCATTGTCGTCGTAAGGCAATGCATAGGGGAACTGATCGGTTGCTCTTGAATACAGATCTTTTGAGCCGGTATTGGAAGTATTCGGGCCGAGTATGCCAAAGTTTTGGTTGGAAAAAGATGCCATCACCGAAGTTCCAAGAACAAGCCATTTGTTCGGTGTTATATCCCCATTTATCGTCGCGGTATAACGTTTATAATCCTGGTCCCGCTGAACACCTTGCTGATTATAGTAATTGAGAGATATCATCATTCGTGTGATATCGGTCCCTGACGTAAGAGAAATTTGATGATTCTGCGTGATACCAGTTCGTGTTGCTGCATCCAACCAATCAAAGCTTCTGATGTTTCTGGAGTCATAAACAGGAACGGCAGCCGGCCAGCCCAAAGCCTGTTCTGCAGCAGTGGTTGGTCTTGTTTTAACAGTTCCATCAGGATTCCATTCGTACCCCATCATTACGGATGCCAGTGCCGTTGGATCTGCAGTTAGTCCGCCCATTTTTTGTTTGTCAAGATCCGGATCGGGATACCACATCACCGCGGGTACATTCAAATTACTATTACTTGCACCAAGATCCTTATAAAGGCGTCCATTAATTAAGCTTAACCGCCAACGATCAATATATTCACCACCATCCATCCAATCGGTCAATGATTTGTATGAATCGATTGAAACCGTACCATTATAATTGACTGTGACCTTCCCTTTTTTCCCTTTATTGGTAGTAATAAGAACGACACCATTTGCGCCGCGCGAACCATATATGGCGGTGGCTGATGCATCTTTTAATATTTCTATCGAAGCAATATCATTTGGATTGATATCACTCATGGTAAATGAGTTGACGCCAAGTGCATTCACCAATGGAATTCCATCTATTACATAAAGAGGATCATTCGAAGCACCGATCGAACGGTTACCACGTATCCTTAATACAGGCAATTCACCCGGCTTGATATTGGATGTAACATGTACACCCGCCGCCTTGCCTTGTATTGCCTGCAAAATATTTTGCGCAGGACGTTCCTGGATCACGTCGGCAGTGATCCGGCTGACTGCACCGGTAACGTCACTCTTTTTTTGAGTGCCATAACCAACAACCACTACATCCTGGAGTGATGTTGCCAGGCTTGTCAGTGAGATAGTGATGTCAACTCTGTCATTAATGGCAACCTCCATTTCCGCAAACCCTATTGAAGTAACTACCAATACAGATTGACCGGATGGGACATTCAACGCAAATGCCCCTTCAATAGTAGTTGCAGTTGCGATCGTTGTCCCTTTTACCGTCACCGTTGCGCCCACGACACCTTTACCCGTGTCGTCGACTACTTTACCGCCTACCCTGAAATTGTTTTGTGAAAAAGCGAATGTGGTAATAGAAAGAAAGAATATTAGCAAGATACCACTCCTTGCGAAAGAAGTTTTTCTTTTCATACAGCAGCAGTTTAAAATTAATTGAATTCACAAGGTATAACTACTATTATCACTCCGCGTCCTGACCTGTCCTGAAGATATTAACGATTTACGCAATCGTTGCCGGAATAATATAAAAATGAATTACTTGAAGAATAAATGCAATAGAATTATTGGCTAATGAAACATCTATTTCACATTAGCGTGCACATCATAGCTCAATTCTGTAATTACAATTAACTCAATCAATAGTGAGTACTGAAAGTTTGAAAAAAATAAATGGCGATCAAAAAATATGACCGCCATTTTTACTACTGCTTACGATATGAAAAAATCTTAATAGCCCGGATTTTGCATGGCCTGTTTTTCTGCCGCAGATAACGGCACGCCATTTTTATAGATGGCGTCCAAAAATGTTTGAGGTATTGGCCGCAGCAAATGCCGATCCTGGATATTGGGAGCGGCATCGGGGTTGAAAGCTTTTGCACGGGCTACCAGAGTTTTGGTGCGCGAAAGATCCTGCCAACGTAAATATTCACCGGCAAGTTCTCTGGCCCGCTCATTTAATAGCAGACATAACATCCTGTCATAATCCGACGTATAACCCAACGTAGTGATGACATATTGATCACCGGCAGGTAGTGCTGCAATACTGGTTATCGCCAAACTGTTCGAAGGCGCCGTTGTAACAGAAATATTATTCGACTCATAATATGAATTTTCAGGAAAGAATGATGGAGGTATACCGGGTTGTGGAGCACTACTGGGTGCCGCTCCACCATCATAATACACCGAACGATTTTCGCCGTTTATATATTGGGCCCTTAGTCTTACAGGATTAATATAAGGTAGCGCATCTGCATAACTGCCCGTCCCCAACTTTGCCAAACGGATTTTTGCTTCTGCAGCGATCAAATAAGTTTCTGCTGAACGGGCCAATGTAATATCACGAAGACCTCTCACATCATTAAAGCCGGCTACACGTGAACCATCCATGAACTTGCTGAGTGAGGGAAAACGACGGGTATCGTTCCAACCAATATCGGTTGTCTGTCCTGCTCTATACGCAACATAAACATGTGGTATCGTTTTTCCCGTACCACTATAGATAACGGAATTGTTTAACAGATTAGCTGAAAACCTTGTATCACCCGGTTGATTGATAACATACATTATACCTAAGTCACCTTGCACATAAGGAGCCGTTGGTGTAGCGGCATTCACTTTGTGTTTTGTTCTGAAAGTTTTCCAAAACCTGGAGTCGTTCTGCAAGTCATATATCCTGTACATATAAAAGTTAGGACAGAGCCGGCTGAAAGGACGATCACCGCTTAAGTCCCTTTGCATCTGAGCTATGTCCTCGTAGCGGGAAACATAGTATAAATGTTGCGTGTTTGAGCCGCTTGCAGATAGATCTGAGGTGAACTGAGCTGATAAAATTATTTCACTCAAATTTTCATTGGCGCTGTTAGGAGAAGTATACTTCCAAAGATCAGCAAATTGGGGCGTCAATGGATGTCTTGAAATTATTCCATCACACAATGGTACGATAGCAGCGAGATCAGCCGCTTTAGTTGATGAATTCCAGGAATCATTGATCTCGCTGGCACGTGACAAATATGCTTTTGCTAAAAAATGGGCGGCTGCATCTTTTGTTATTTTCGCAGGAGCACCAGTATTTCCTAACAGATTAAATGCCTGGGTAAAATCAGCAATAATCACATCATATATTTCTTTTGGCGATTGACGGGTAAATTCTAATTCTACAGCGCTACTGGATTTGGTTTTTAATGGTATTGCTCCATACTGGCTAACTAACCTTAAATAATTGTATGCACGGAAAAAATGTCCTTCACCCAACGCAGTTTTTTTAATAGCGTCACTGGTCGATGCACTGGCGGTTGCATTCTCAATGATTATGTTGGCATCATTAATGCCCAGGTATAAATTGTCCCACTGGGCATTTGCCGCCACCGTATTGGCATTGTTCGGCGTAACAAAAGGCCCGAATGTATTTCCATAAGAATTATACATTCCATTTGACGGATCGCCGCCCACACGAAACTCATCCCCGCCGTAGCACATATTAGAAAATGCCATCTCCCCGTTGAATTGCGTTGCGAATGCCTGGTGATAGGTACCTAACACCAATTGCTGGATACCTTCATCAGTGCTATAAAATTCAAGATCCCTTGCGGTCTTCAATTCTTCGTCTAAGAACGTCTTCTTACAGGAAGCAGTAACCATCACAATAAGTGTAGTTACCAGACCAACTTTATATATTTTATTTGTAATGCTCATAATTTACAAGTTTTAGTTGATTAAAATCCGGCATTAATACCAATAGTGAATCCCCGATTAGATATAGTCGATGCTACATCCATGTCCATGAAATCGATCTTTGAAAACAACATGCCCGGATTGGTGGCCTGGAAATACAGGCGCAGGTTTGACATATGCATCTTCGTTAGTGTCTTATTAGAGAAATTATATCCAAGGGTGATATATCTGAATTTCAGAAAATCTGCTTTCTTGTATCCTAACGAAGGAGAATATACATCGCCGGATGCAACAGAATAAAATGGTTTTTGATATTCGGCATCCTGGTTGTTCTCTGTCCAGTAATCGATCTGCCGCTGGTTTCCACGAGCAGTCTGCGCTTCACCGCCCTGATTGAACCAGTAGTTCATTCGGCCGTAAATAAAGAATGAAAAGTCCAGGCCTTTATAAGTGAAGGTGTTTGTCATACCTACGATCCAACGAGGCCTTGTGTGTCCAATAACTACCCTATCAAAATTGGCATCAATTCTATTATCACCGTTCTGGTCAATCGGTCTAACCTGGCCAACTGTAAAAGTGCTGCCGTTTTGTGCAAACTTGCGCATCAATGAAGTATCGGTATACTGCCACAGGCCATTAGATGCAAAACCATAAATAACACGAATCGGCTGGCCAATAAAAAGGTTGTTAAGTATATCATCATTTTTGCCATAAGCACCTTCAACAAGTTTGTCTTCCTGCCAGCTTACATTCAAATTGGTTGTCCACTGAAAGTCTTTAGTGGTCATGTTGATCGTATTAACAGAAATATCAACACCCTTATTAGACGTTTGCCCAATATTGGTTAGTGTTGTAAGGTATCCTGTAACAGTTGGCAGTTGTTGCGGAAATATCAGATCGTTTGTTTCTGAAGTATACGCATCAATTGATCCGGAAACTCTTCTTTTCAAAATGGTGAAATCAACACCAATATTATATTGAGTCGTTTTCTCCCACTTTAGATCTGGATTTCCCATTTGTGTACTTGGAAGAGAAGCTGCGTTAACCGTTCCACCGTTCGGGTAGAAATAGGGATCAGTTAATGTCAGTGTTTGGTATGGATTAACGGAGGAATTACCTGTAACGCCCACGCCGAAACGGAGTTT
>DASVAM010000265.1:0-3820 GCA_036376375.1 Chitinophagaceae bacterium | reverse complement strand
TGATTTATGCATTACCGGATCATACTATTGATAGCTTTTGTGTTTGCTTCATGCCGGCATTCCATTCGACCAATTGTTGAACGTGCTGAATACGATAAATACATGAATACTGTTTCGACGGATTCCCTGGGATCGCTTCAGCGCATAGCGACTGACATGAACTTCTGGATGCAACGGTTGAAAAAAAATCCTGAAGATGCTGTAGCGAAGGCATCTTTAGCTGGCTTGTATAGCGCCAGGTTTAAAATTGCCGGGGATATAAATGACATCCATGTCAGTGACAGCTTATACTTGATCGCTAATCAGTTGTTTAAAACCAATAGTTCTTTAATTTATAGATCCCTTGCAACAAATTGTATAACGCAACATAAGTTTCTGCAAGCTCAGCAATACCTGGATACAGCGTTGAGCATGGGAGATGATCGTTATCTGACTTATTTGCTGAGATGTGATGTGGCTATGGAGTTGGGTAATTTATATTTAGCTGAGCAGGCTCTAAAACATATCGTAGATAAAAACGATTTTGATTACCTGATCCGTGAGGTCAGGTTGTTGGACCATAAAGGCGATATTAATGGTGCAATAAAAAAGATGGAAACCGCTACACAAAAAGCTGTTGAATCAGAAAAAGATGTTTTAATTCTTTGGGCCAAAACTAACCTGGCCGATATGTATGGTCATGCAAACAGGTACCAGGAATCCTATCAATGTTATCTTGATGTATTGGAAAACGATCCGGAATATTTGTATGCGCTGAAGGGAATCGCATGGTTAGCGTTCTCCCACGATAAGAACACAACTGAAGCAAAGCGAATTCTGAACTATTTAAGAGCTTTGCATCCTCTGCCGGATTATGATCTAATGTTAGCCCAGGTCGCCGCTTATGAAAATGATGCCGTAGCTGAGCGGGATCTGCAAGACCGCTTTCTTAGAACAGTTGCTGATCGCCGTTATGCCGATATGTATAATAAGTATGTTTTTGATTTAATGACCGGTAGCCATAAAGATCTTGCCAAAGCTTTAGAAATTGCACAAAGGGAAGTCGATAACAGGCCAACGCCACAATCGTACGACTTGTTGGCATGGGCTTACTATAAGTCGGGACGCAAAGAAGAAGCATATAAAATTGCAAAGAGATTTGTTGAAAACAAAAATCATGAGCCCGATGGATTGTATCATTTAGGCGTGATCTGGGCTGATGCCGGAGAAATAAAAAAGGCTAAATATTTTATAAGCGAAGCTGCAAACGCTGCTTTTGAGTTAGGCCCTCAGCTTTATAAAGAGGTTTGTGCCGTTCTAAAGTCAATCGACAACTAATTTTTGTCTTGATCAGGATTTTGCTTTTCGTACTGTTGTAGTGCCTCCACCATTCAATGTAAGATCAACAGGCTTGTTATTTTTCCATGCGCCTCTTGTGAAATCCGGCACGTCCACGGTTTTTGATCTTGCTTTTACAGATTGCTGGCTTAAATGAAAAATACTGCTCCAGGCAGCGGCATCGTATACATCCTGGTCAAGCGGCAAACCATTTCTTAAACAGTCGATCAACCTCCAATCCATGATAAAATCCATACCACCATGTCCGCCAACTTCTTTTGCTATTTCACCAATATGATTGACGATAGGAGGGGAATATTTTTTATACAAATCATCCAGTTCTTCTTTTTTTATCCAGCTATGTCCAAAAGCGATTTTTTCAGGTCCGGGCCATTTTTGGGCAACGCCTTTTGTACCACTTACCAAATGAATTCTTGAATAGGGGCGAAGCGATGAAACATCATGCTGTAGCATGATACTTTTACCTTTATTTGTCCGGATGATCGTTGTATTCATATTACCTCTGTATGGCTTGTCTACATATTCCTTAAAAAAATCGTCTTTTGTGGCCATTTCTTTCGCCATATTATTTAATGTGAAATCATTTGTGCTCATGCTTACCAAATGATCAAACTTGTCGCCGCGGTTTATATTCATGCATTGCGCAATGGGTCCAAGCCCATGTGTCGGATAGAGATTTCCATTTTTTCCGATATTTTCCTTCAGGCGCCACATATCGGCATACGCTTTTTTATTAAACAGGTAATCTTTTGAAAGATCATGAATGTAGGCGCCTTCGGCATGTACCATTTCACCAAACAGTCCTTGTCTTGCCATATTCAACGTAAGCAATTCGAAAAAATCGTAGCAACAATTTTCCAGCATCATCATGTGCTTCTTTGTCTTCTCTGAGGTTTCAACCAATTGCCAGCATTCATCAATTGTTTTTCCTGCATTTACTTCACTGGCAGCATGCTTACCATTTTTCATTGCATAAACAGAAATGGGGGCATGAAGATGCCATGGCGTACAGTTATAGACCAGATCGAGCTCATTACTTTCACACATGGCTTTCCATCCATCTTCACCACTATATTCTTTGGCTTTTGGTAAACCTGCTTTCATCAAAATATTATTTGCTTTTGCTGCACGGTCAGGGTATTTATCACATAAAGCTTTAATTTCAACGCCTTGTATCACACTTAATCTTTCTACCGCGCCAGGACCACGCATGCCTAACCCAACTATACCGACCCTCACCACATCAATTTTTGGCGCCGCATAGCCACACATATTGAAGTTTTGTTTGCCATGATCGCCTATGCCGGTATTATCCTCTTCCGTTCGTTTCACCCGATGGCTATCGGGTTTAGCCAATGAAGGGATGCTAATAGATAGTGCGCCGGTGCCAAGGGAAAGATTACGTAAAAACTTTCTACGATTTGATTTCATATTGCGATGATTGAGGCTGCAAGTTCCTGAAATAAAGCTTAGAAAGTAGCTGCTGAATGAAAATTGAGCAAACGATTGCTATTGTTTTTGAAGTGATATCACATAAGAGAATTGTTGTGTAAATGGCGTTGTCGCCTTTACAGGTTTTGAGATCATAAAGTCATTCCTGATTGAATTTTCCCTGATCTTACCCACCAGTCTTTCATCATCATCAAATAAGAATTCATTTACAAAATTTCTATAGCCTTGAGCGGTTACATGCACATGGATATGCGCTGGCAGATCGCTTTGCGGATAGCCGGATGGCTTTATCGTGTGTAATTCAAATCTTCCCTCTTTATCTGTTTTTACATAGCCAAACAATCTTGCATGACCAACATCACTGCCGGTTTGCAATACATGTGGCGCATCAGCAGCATACCAGCCACGGCTGTCAGTATGATATAGATAAACAAGTGCGTCGGCCACAGGCGCGCCGTCTGAACCTTTTACTGAACCAATAACTCTTATTTTTTTACCGGGAATCGTATCTGTGGTAATAGAAATGGTTTCTGCTTTGCAATATTTTTTTATCAGCTCACGAAATTTAGTTTCGGGATGAATGATATCGAATTTTTTATCAGTAAGGATTTCTGAAATATTGGCTTTACTGCTCTTTAGTTTTTCTTCTGCTTCTTTTATTAATACGTCCTTATTTTGTTGGCAAAACAGGAAACTTGCTATAGCGATACATAGTAGCAGGCTCAAACCAGCTTGTTTCATGACTATTGATTTAACCTCTGATTTTGTGGGAAACTTGTTAGTGCAATATGTAGAAATACTTCAATAAACAGAAGTAAAAATCCTTGAATAACGTGTAATGAATGATAGGTGGTTGAACAGGGGACTTATTCCATGCTTCAATTTTCCCTACGCAAAACAATGTGAAATAAGAGGGAAAATGCGGTAAATAAATAGCTGTTTTGGCTCAGCGTTTGAATTAATAGAGTATTAAATCCGTATTTATGAAAAAGACCTTTGTTGTCAATGCGTTGATGATCTTGCTGTCTTA
>DASVAM010000250.1:0-3724 GCA_036376375.1 Chitinophagaceae bacterium | reverse complement strand
ATTCCTGGGTGTGTGTTCCAATACAAACCATCCTTTTGCATTCAAAAGTTGCTTTTCAAAAATCAGCTTTGGCAGATCATCAATATTGCCAAGCGCATAAGGAGGGCCGGCAAATATAAAATCAAATTTATCCGTACATTGATCAATAAATTTAAATACATCCGTTTTCAGCACTTTGAAATTCTCCAGCTTTAACTCCGCGGCTGTTTTTTTAATAAATTCATACATCCTGGGATCTTTCTCAATTATTGTCAGATCATTTGCACCGCGACTCGCTAATTCATAGCTAATGCTGCCTGTGCCACCAAAAAGATCCAGCGTTTTTAATTCTTCGATATCGAGATTATTAGAAATTACGTTGAACAGTCCCTCTTTGGCGACATCAGTTGTAGGTCTGGTATGCGGCATGTGTGCCGGCGGGTTTATTCTTCTGCGACCATGCTCTCCACCTATAATACGCATGCTGCCAGTTTACTGAATGAGGAGAAATAATGTTCCGGATGTACAGCCAGTGATTCGGCAAGTTTTACATCCCCAGATAGTGACTCAAATTCAAGGTCAATAAAATATTTGTACAATTCCCGGTAAACCGCAGAATCCTTTTCTATCAAACCGGATAAGAAAAGCTTTACCGTTTGCTGTGATAGATTCAATTGCTGGCAACATTTCAATATATGATATAAAACGTCATCCGGCGATGTATAGGAGAATGTATTGGCAAGCATCAATTTGCTGTTTCTAAGAACCACGAGAGAAAACTCATCCGTCTTAAAATCAACGATCATTGATTCATCATTGTTTGAAGAGCGATCTCTTAACAGGACCGAATACATATTCCAGGTTTTTGCAGTCAAAAATTTCCAGCTTACAGCAGAATGCAGGTATGAAGGAAGCCTGTAAACATTATAAAAACTCCAACCGGGTACATTTTCGGAAACCACAGTTGTATAGATGCTTTTTCCAAAAGCTGCGTCTAAGTTTATTTGCCCATCTTCATATTTATAAACTGGGGATGGTATTTGCACCGACTCATGCGCATCATAACCGATCGCCGTTTGATAATAACGGTTATTTAACGACTCAACACTTTCAAAAAAACTCTTGTAATCGTTTTCGTCTTCAGTAGCGGTATAATAACCAAACTCGACCAATTCTTTTGATAAATAGTTCATCACGGCAAAACTGCAGTACCGGGTCCCGGCAATCAACAGCAGGATCGAATTTGCAGGGTTATATTCATTCTGCGACTTAATATGAAATGAGGGTTTCAGATAGTTGATTTTATTACGGCAATGATAAAACAAAATTCCAATTCTAAAATTCCAAATTCCAAAAAATTTTCTAAACTAGGAGGGAAAATTGGAATTTGGTATTTGTGATTTATGATTTCCTTACTACTTATCTTGCACTCCTTTTAAACTGATGGATAGCCTTCAAAATAGCCTCCAATTAAAGATCACCAACAAGCAGATACTGAAACTGACACTGCCTGTAAGCATCGCTATTCTTGTACCTCAATTGAATTTTATCACCAATAATATTTTTCTTGGCCATTATTCTTCTACAACACTGGCCGTCGCCAGCATTACCGGCGTTTATTATTTAATATTCGCTTCGATCGGTTTTGCATTAAACAATGGGTTGTTGGCGCTTATCAGCCGCAGAGCAGGCGAAAACCGGCCCGATGAAATCGGCAAAATCTTTAACCAGGGAATTTTTACTGCATTATTGATCGCCGCGGTCGCGGTTACGGTTTCGTATACTTTTACGCCAACCCTGCTTCGCTCCATATTACACGAACCCGAAAAAGCTGAGATGGCTATCAGCTTTATTCAAATACGCATTTGGGGACTGCCCTTTCTTTACATCTATCAATTAAGGAACGCCTTGCTGGTCGGCACGAATCAAAGCAAATACATGGTGATGGGAACAGTGGCAGAGGCAATAGCCAATGTTGTTTTTGATTACACCCTGATATTTGGGAAATGGGGTTTACCGGAACTAGGTTTCAATGGTGCGGCTTATGCATCTATCATTGCCGAGTTTGTTGGCATGTTTGTCATTTACATCGTCATTCATCAAAAAGGGATTGCTCAGCAATATGCGCTGTTTAAAAATCTGCGCTGGGATAAGAAGAACGCATCACTGATCACCGCCATGTCAGCGCCACTGGTATTTCAACATGCCATCAGCATTATGAGCTGGGAATTCTTTTATATTCTCATTGAAAGAAATCAGCCATTGGATAACCCGCAGGCCATTTCCAACGTAATGCGAAACGTCTTTGGCATGTTTGGTTGCATGAGCTGGGCCTTTGCATCAACCAGCAATAGCATGGTAAGCAATATCATCGGCCAAGGGCGGCAGGAACAGGTGATCTATGTCATTAATAAAATAGTAAAGCTGAGTACCGGTATTGCACTCGTACTTTGTTTACTGCTCAATTTATTTCCCCATTTGTTCTTATCCATCTTCGGACAAAGTGACGAATTTATCCGGGAAGGGATCCCCGTGATCAGGGTCGTATCACTCGCCATGATCCTTATGTCGTTTTCAGTAGTGTGGCTACATGCAGTTACCGGCACCGGCAACACAAAAGTTACTTTCTCCATCGAAGCAGTAACGATCGTCTTGTATTGTATTTATATTTACGTTGTTCTTGAAAAACTCAAACTTTCGATCACTATCGGCTGGATGAGTGAATGGCTTTACTGGACTTGTATGTTCATCCCGGCATTCTTTTATTTGAGAAATGGCCGATGGAAGAAAAAAGTGATTTGAACCCCTGTCCCCTAAAGGGGACCTTAGATTTGAGCATTTACATAAGTCCCAAAAGCTTCTTTTTTGTTTTTTTTCATTAATAACCGATCTATAACAAGTACAATTTTCAATCATTTCAGTTCAAAAGGAATTAATTTTGGCCACTTACAACCAACTAATATTTGAACAGTTAATGAAGGAGAAACTGCGGCAGTTAGAACAGCAACTCGAAGGAGAATTATTTTATGACATTACAATGCGTATCCTGTATGCCACAGATGCATCTGCTTATCGTGAAATGCCATTAGCGGTGGCTATCCCCAAATCAACTGAAGATATAAAGCGTCTTATTGCATTTGCAAAAAAAGAAAGGACTTCATTGATCCCACGAACTGCAGGTACTTCCCTTGCGGGGCAAGTGGTTGGGAGTGGTATCATTGTAGATGTTTCAAAGAATTTCACTCAGATAATAGAATTAAACAAAGAAGAGAATTGGGTCAGCGTACAACCCGGCGTAATCCGTGATGAGCTAAATATGTTTTTGAAACCCCATGGCCTGTTTTTTGGACCAGAAACATCAACTGCCAACAGGGCCATGATCGGTGGAATGGTGGGCAATAATTCCTGCGGTTCTAACTCGGTAGTCTATCGAAGCACAAGAGAACATTTACTTGAAGTAAAAGCGGTGCTGAGTGATGGCAGCGAAGCGGAATTCAAATCCGTGGATATTGATGAATTTCACGCCAAATGTGAAGGCAGCGGATTGGAAGCAACTATTTATAAATCTATCCGCAACATTTTGAGCAATTATGAAAACCAGGTTGAGATCAGAAAAGAGTTTCCAAAAAAATCTGTTGAGAGAAGAAACACAGGTTATGCCATAGATGTGTTATTGGATTCAGCACCCTTCACAGCAGGCAAAGAAGATTTTAATTTCTGTAAACTGATTGCAGGATCGGAAGGC
>DASVAM010000238.1:0-5989 GCA_036376375.1 Chitinophagaceae bacterium | reverse complement strand
AACGTTATGAAGAAATAAAATTCGCAGCTACGTCAGGGGATGAAATTTCATTTGACCGATGGATACATGGTATAAGATGGAAAGAAAAAGCAGGACGACTCGTCCCGTTTACTATTATAAAAGACATTAGCAACATGCGGAAGGAGTACGACTCTTTTATGGAATTAGTATTCGCTTATTGTGGTACTTACTCTCTATCAAAACAACTTAAGCCAGTAGATACTATTGATTCAATAAAAGCAGGCGATGTCTTTGTACAAGGAGGTTTTCCCGGGCATGCAGTTACAGTAATGGCTGTTGCTAAAAACAATAAAGGAGAAAAAATATTTCTCTTATCACAAGGTTATATGCCTGCACAGGATATTCATATTTTAAAGAATTATAGCGACGCTAAATTAAGTCCGTGGTATAGTGTTAAAGAAACATATCCTTTATACACACCTGAATGGAAATTTGGAAAGGGAAGTTTAAAGAGATGGTAATCAAGCTTCATTAATAAAGGCCGGGTAGAAACCCAGCCTCGTTGTAAAATCCAATATCCTATGAAAAACCGTGGCGAAGATGCATATAAAATGTCAAACAGTTGCATTACAACCGGAATATTTTTTATAAACAATGTTCTAATAACTTTAACTAAAAATCCCGCTTTCTTTTATTAAGAATGCGGGATCGCTATAACTAAGAAAAATTACTTATTCAGGTACATTACATCTTTTACCAATTTAACTGTTCGGGAAACATCTGGTAACGCGGCCGCAACAAGATTAGGCGCATAATGCAAAGGTGCATCTGCTGCAGTTATACGACGAATAGGAGCATCTAAATAATCGAACCCTTCTTTCTGAATTGTGTAAGTTATTTCAGAAGATATTGAAGCAAAGGGCCACTGCTCTTCCACGATCACGAGTCGATTTGTTTTCTTTACAGATTCAAGGATGGTCATCCAGTCCAACGGACGAATACTACGAAGATCGATCACTTCTGCACTGATATTTTCCTTCTCCAATTCAGCAGCAGCGGCAAGTGCTACTTTCATCATTTTATTAAAAGAAACAATTGTTACATCCCCCCCAACTCTTTTTACCTCGGCCTTACCTAATTCAATATAATACTCCTCCTCCGGAACTTCACTTTTATCTCCGTACATTAATTCACTTTCCATAAACACTACCGGGTCTTCTTCGTAACGTATGGCTTGTTTCAATAATCCCTTTGCATCATACCCGTTGCTTGGGGAAACCACTTTGATCCCGGGAATATTTGCATATAATGCTTCAAAGGCGGTTGAGTGTTGAGCTCCTAACTGGCCAGCAGACCCATTTCCCCCTCTAAAAACAATCGGGCAACTAACCTGCCCCCCACTCATTGCCAGCATCTTAGAGGCTGTATTTAATATTTGATCCAAAGCCAAAACTGCGAAATTCCATGTCATAAATTCAACAATTGGTCGTAAACCGTTTTGCGCGGCGCCAACGCCGACCGCAGTGAACCCCAGTTCAGAAATTGGAGTATCAATAACCCTTTTGGGGCCGAACTCAGCCAGCATTCCCTGGCTAACTTTATAAGCTCCATTGTATTCTGCCACTTCTTCACCCATAAGGAATACCCTATCATCCCGTCTCATTTCCTCTGTCATTGCCTCACGAAGTGCCTCCCGAAATGCGATTGATCTTGCCATTATTAAAGAAAATTTTGTCCCGAAAGTTATCGGGAGGCAAAAATAAGAGAGCCTGTCAATATAACCTAAAGGGAATGTACCGCTTTAATAAAGGCTTCAAGCTTATTAGGGTCAAGCTGGCCTTCGGTTCTCACACCGCTGCAGATGTCAACACCAAAAGGCCGAACGGTCTCGATAGCTTGCCGCACATTATTTGCATGCAATCCACCGGCGAGGAACACGGGGATATTAACGGCTTTCACAATCTCCCTGCTAAGATCCCAGTTATGAACGTTGCCCGTCCCACCTAAAGTTTTTATCCTGGCTTTTGGATTACCACTGTCAAGTAATATTGCATCGACATGTGGAGAAATACGAATAGATTCGTCTATACTTTCTTCCCCGGTAACATGAATTACCTGCACAATTTTTAGATGGGGTAACGCGATTCTTATATCGCGATAGGTTCCTGACGTCAATTCGTCAACTATCTGGACAGTATTTGTGTCCACTCTCTTTACATGATAAATTATTTCTTCGGATGATTGTTCACTGGTTAGTAAGAATGAGGCGACGGGGGGATGAATTGCTCTAACGATTTCTGCGATCAACCAGTCGGGAATTGGACCGGGACCATTCGGCATTTTACCCACAAGACCCAGTGCATCGGCGCCGTGACTGATCGCGATTTTTGCTTCGAGCAACGAAGAGATGCAACATATTTTTATTCTTGTCCTCATGTTCGTGATAAAAATAATTAAAAAGCATAATTGAAGTGTACCAAAAAAACTCCACTATGAAAGCATTTTTACTTTCCCACATTTCGATTTACAGACGGCCAATTGGGTGGTACCGGAAATCTTGTAGTGAATTAAAAAACCGGGACTAAAGTTTTTTCATCAGCAACAAATCTTTTTGCAGGTCATTGCCAAGAAGGAAATCCTGTTCGCTAAATTTTTCAAACCCCCACTTGGTGTAAAAAGTAATAGCCCGGAGGTTTTTTTTCCATACACCAAGCCAAATGATCTCTTTTTTTAATTCTTTGGCGATAAAAATGCATTGGCGCATCAGTTGCTGGCCCACACCCGTGCCTAAATAGGTATTCACCGAATAAATTCTTGCGATCTCAATTGAATCTTTGTCTTCGAATTCAGGGAATTTTTTTCCTTCTCTCATTCGGACGTAACCAACCGGTACGTCGCCATCGAATGCAAGCAAAAATGTGTTACCAGGCTCCTCTACTTCCCTCATTAGCTTTTCCCGTGTAAACTGCTCGTTCATGAACTTATCCATGTCTTCCTTTGTGTTTACATACCCAAAGGTCTCATAAAATGTTTTGCGGCTAAGATCGGCTATCAGGGAAGCATCCTCTATAGTCGCAAAACGGATCGAAAATTCCTGCATGGGTGCAAACTAAGTAAACAAAGGAAAAATCAAAAAAAATGTCTCACCCTGAGGCAAGACATTTTTTCATCATGGAGTATATATGAAGAACTACTGGGTCAGTATAATTCATTTTCTCCCGGCCCAGAGTGAGTGCACTGCTACAGTTTTCATAGCTTCCGGTTTGTCAACGAGAAAAACAATAATGATGCCGCTTGAAAACTATGTTGAAAACTAAATAAAGTTTAGCCAGTATAATTGACCAGACATGTGTTTGCATACTTGAGACCGATCAATGATCGTAACAAATAAGATGCATTCGTAAAACTACCCTTTCAATTTTTTTAAAAAAAAAGAAGAATGCTTTTAAAAGCTGAAAATAATTTCTAGTTTAGCGTTTCGATAGTCTTTCTCATATCCACCTCCTTGGAATTTCCGTACGCTATCCACTTCTTTTGACTTACCATTTTGCCAGTTAGTGTAACCGATTTGAATGAATGCCTCAGGGTAAGAGGTAAATCTTGCCAATGAAGTTCATCTGACATCCCTCCTGATAACTACTAGTGTATCAAAAAATGATCGGGCCTTTAGTAGAAACGGTGAAAAAGATCAGTGTAATGGCATCCCCTGTTTCTTTTGAATAAACCAGGTTTTTGTATCCCGTATTTTATTTTATCTAAAATAAACCCTATATGAAGCATTCTCTTTACCCTGACACACTTCCATACCCGAACCGGTACGGAATTACAAATGTTATTTCTCCTTCCCGGAAAAATAACTTCGAACATTTCCATCTAAAGGTCTTATCAGTTTTCCTTGCAGCCCTTTTGTTTACTATTTCAAGCTTTGGTCAAGGCGCATGCCCGACCAGCAATTGCGTATCCGGCGACATGACAATTACAAAGGTTGAATTGGTAGATGCAACAACGTTGGGAACATTACCCAATATCTGCCAGCCGGGGCAAAGTACTGTTCCCGTTAAATTGAAAGTGACTTTTGATGCAACAGCAGGTACCCGCTATGGTTTCCTGCTGATTGGTGATATCGAGATCAATGGTCAATTTTTAACCCGTATATGGCAATGTTACCCTGAAGATTTTATACAGGGCCCCCATACAAGAGTTTTGGACCAGGTAATACAGTGGCCCTGTGGATCGACTATAACACTCAGTGATGTGTATACCGCATGGAGACACCAGGCCCCATCTTCCACAATATGTACCTACCTAAATTCTGACGGTACCATTTCTGATTGTGGCGCTATTGATCCGAAATGTAAATATTATGGTGAGCAGAGTTTCACAATTGCTGCTCCATTAGTTGCAAATTTTACATATGGTGGTACCTGCGGTCCAAATGATCTTTATCAGCCTATCACGTTTACAAGTTCGACGACTGGTGGTAACACGCCTTACCAATACAGCTGGGAAATAAGAGACGCGGTGACAAATGTTGTTTTGGCAACTTCCACCAGCAATCCATATACATATACGCCACAAAGCAGTAATAATCTTTCTGTAAAACTCACAGTTACTGATGCGTCCACTTCACAGCAATCAGATAACGAAACAAAGATTGTAACGGTTACAAGTTGCTGCGAATCTCCCACAGTTTCATCGAACCCGCAGAACCAGGTGAAATGCCAGGGAACATCTGCTTCTTTTTCGGTTGGATACACTGGTGGCAATCCTGTGCCCGGCATCCAGTGGCAATACAGTACCGATGGAGGGTTAAACTGGGCAAACGTTCCAAACAGCGCTCCTTACAGTGGTGGTACGACTGGTACATTGAATATTTCTTCAGTAACGCTCGCGATGAATAATTATCAGTACAAGGCGATATTGAAGAGCGGGATGTGCGCTGCGGTCGAAAGTAATTCAGCAACCTTAACAGTTGATCCAACTTCTGTCGGGGGAACTGTTGGTGCCGCTCAAACTATTTGTTATGGGAATCAGCTCAGCAGCAATCTTACATTGAGTGGCAACACCGGATCAATTCTTAAATGGCAAAGATCCACTGACAATTTCGTTTTTAATTCTACTGATATTGCGAATACAACAACAACATTAACTGCGGCAGCAATTGGAGCTTTGACGCAGGATACTTGGTTCCGCGCGGTCGTAAAAAGCGGACAATGTGCCGAAACAAACTCATCCGCGGTAAAAATTACCGTAAATGCTTTATCGGTGGCCGGAACAATTGCGTCAGCACAAACGATTTGTTATGGAAATCAACCAAACTCTAATTTGACATTAAGTGGGAATACAGGATCAGTTCTCAGATGGCAAAGATCGACTGACAATTTCGTTTCTAATTCAACTGATATTGCAAATACAACAACAACATTAACAGCAGCAGCAATTGGTGCTTTGACGCAGGATACATGGTTCCGGGTAATAGTTAAGAATGGTGAATGTCCTGATGTCACGTCTGCAGCCATCAGGATAACAGTCAATGCAACCAGTGTTGGCGGTAGTGTGGCTTCGAATCAAACTATTTGCAGCGGCAACTTGCCTAACAGCAATCTTACATTAACCGGTCATACAGGTTCTGTTGTTAAGTGGCAAAAATCAACAACATCAAATTTCAGTGCGGGTACCACAACAGATATTGTGAATACAACAACTACGTTAACGGCTGCGTCTATTGGGGCATTAACAGCAGATACGTGGTTCCGTGCTGTTGTCAAGAGTGGTGTTTGCAGTGAAACGACTTCTGATGCTGTAAATATCACCGTTCAACAACCAATCAGCAATAACACTATTGCAGCCTCGCAGGTTATTTGTTCAGGAAATGCACCAAATGGTTTGACAGGTTCTACTCCAACCGGCGGCGATGGCAACTATACTTATCAATGGCAATCAAGGTCCGGTGGTGGATGGAGCAATATTGCAGGCGCAAACGATAAAGATTATGCCCCCGGATCATTATCACAAAACACAGAGTTCA
>DASVAM010000234.1:0-5230 GCA_036376375.1 Chitinophagaceae bacterium | reverse complement strand
GCGGGGAAGTTTTATCAGCCGGTTTTTTACGCTGGCTGGAGCCATTACAGTAAAAAGAACCTGGAATCCTGACAGTAAAATAAAAAGAAAAGGACTTGATCCGTCTGACACGAGAAAGATCGAAAGAGCCCTGGATAATAATTGGGTCATCACATTTCCGCAGGGAACGACGAAGCCTTTTGCGCCGGGAAGAAAAGGGACGGCGCTGATCATTAAAAGAAACAAACCTGTCGTCATACCTGTTGTGATCAATGGCTTCTGGAGGGCTTTCAATAAAAAAGGATTAAAGTTTAAAAAGAAAGGATCCTTACTAACTGTAAGATTTAAAGAACCGCTGCAAATAGATTATGACGCCAGCGCAGAGCACATCACGCAGCAAATAATGGATGCTATCGAACAAAGTAAAGAGTACATGATGAAAGGGGCTCATCATTGGAGTAAAATTGGCAATGGGCAATAAACAATAAACTATACACAATCGTACTTCATAGTTGCGAATTGCGTATTGTCAATTGCCCGTTGCATCAATCATTTGCAAACAAAGCCTTCAGTTCCGTTGCATCATCGGGTTTCATTTTTCCTCCAAGTATCAATCTCAGTTGCCTTCTTCTTAAAGCGCCGTCAAATAGTTTTTTTTCGATATCTGATGCAGGTGTCATAGCGGGAACAGGCCTGGGCTTGCCATTTGGATCAAGGGCAACGAATGTATAATAGGCTTCATTGCTTTTGTATTTGTATTGATGAATAGCGTCCTCGCCCCAGACAGCCAAATGAACTTCCATAGAGGTGTTAAATGCCCTGGAAACTTTTGCTTCAATATGTACTACGTTTCCAAGTTTAATAGGCGCCTCAAATGAAATATTATCAACGGAAGCAGTAACGACCGGCGCCGCACAATGTTTCATTGCGGCTAAGGCAGCAGCTATATCCATCCAATACATGAGCCGGCCGCCCATCAGGTTTCCAAAAGTATTGGTATCATTAGGCAATACTATTTCTGTCATGATTACCCGGCTATCGGCTGCTTTTTTTGCTTCCATGAATTTTTTATAAAGATACAAGGAACAAGATACAAGGTACAAGGTAAAAGGTAAAAGGCCATGGCACAATAAAATGTGCAATAACAAATATCATCCCTAAGCTTGATCCTCGTTCCTTGTCCCTTGGCGCTTCCTCCTTACATTTGCCCGTCCGAACGGAAGATAAAATTGCATTCATTAATACTCAATTGTTCATCCGGGCGGGCCCATTCTCAAAGAAACAACTGATTGCCATGGAGCCACAGCCTCAAATTAATTTTGATAATACGGAATGTGCTTTCGCTTATAAATCGGATAAAGAATTAAAAAAAGCCCATTTCCTTTTCTCGGCAATGGGAAAGCCATGGCTGGTCAAACTGGGAACAAAGCTGACACCCGCAGCAGTAAAATGGAATCTTCCGTTTGTAAAATCAGTAATCCGGGATACTATTTTCAAGCAGTTTGTTGGAGGTGAGACGTTGGAGCAAAATGCGGTGGTTGCGGATAAATTGGAAAAATACGGGGTGCAGGTTATACTTGATTATGGTGTAGAGGGAAAAGAAGGGGAGGAAAATTTTGATCATGCCTGCGATGAATTTATTCGTGTGATCAATTATGCTTCGACCCAGCCGAACATTCCTTTTATGAGTGTAAAGGTTACCGGTTTTGCCCGTTTTGGTCTGTTGGAGAAGTTGGACGGGATGATGCACAAGAATGAAGGGACACTGATGAAGAAACATTTGCAGGCCGTGAATGATCTTCCGTCCCATGAAAAAGAAGAGTGGCACCGGGTAAGAACAAGGATGCATCGCATTTGTGAAACAGCGGCACAGGGAAAAGTTGGTGTGTTTGTAGATGCTGAAGAAACATGGATACAGGATCCGGTTGATGCACTGACTGTGCTGATGATGGATACCTACAACAAAGAAAAATGCATTGTGTATAATACTACTCAGCATTATCGTCATGACCGGTTGAAGTTTTTAAAAGACTCTTATGATGCGGCGGTTGAGAGGAAATTTATTCTTGGCGCAAAGCTGGTGCGGGGCGCTTATATGGAGAAGGAAAGAAAAAGAGCAGACGAAATGAATTATCCTTCGCCGATACAACCAGATAAAAAAAGTAGTGATAGAGATTTTGATGAAGGAGTGCGGTTCTGTATTGATCGCGTTGATAAGATTTCTTTGGTGGTAGCATCGCATAATGAGCGGAGCAACATGCTTGCGGTTGAATTGCTTCAGCAAAAGGGATTACCCTTAAAACACCATCATGTGCACTGGAGCCAGCTGTATGGGATGAGTGATAACATTACTTTTAATCTTGCTAAAGCGGGTTGCAATGTCAGTAAGTATTTGCCTTTCGGCCCGATAAAAGATGTGGTACCCTACCTGATGCGCCGTGCGCAGGAAAATACTTCTATAGGGGGGCAAACAAGCCGTGAACTCAGCCTCATAAGCAAGGAAATAAAGAGAAGAGGTATTTGAGTTCTTTAATGCCGCGTTTGTGGAGAAAATCGACTCCAAAAAATTTACACATAAGACTTTATTGAATGTTTTGGTACTATTCTTGAAGTTATTCGTCGATGGAATAATCTGGGGTATAATTTGAGCATTTCAAGATCGGCCATCTATCTCACCACTTAAGCAGCAAGCCAGCCGGCGTTAATTAACTATATCAATTTCTATCTAAAATTTCAATATGCCGTTGCTATCTGATGATTCGTTAGCTATTTTTTCAAAATTCCTGCAGGTTTTCCTTTGGATCAGTATCCCTGCAATAGTGATTGGTATGCTAATCACCACTTTTATTCATTACACCAATAAGCGAAAAAAGAAAAAACAAGCTGAACAACCGTTCATTTTTAAAGAGGATGGATCATCTGCTGGCTATGGCGATGTTTCTTTGATGCCACTGAGTTTTCAAAGGAATGACCAGGAAGCAAAGAAGATCATGAATTACCTGTCGTTCAGTAATGCCCGCTATATCGCTCTTCAAAAAGATTTTAAAGTGCTTACCGAAAAATATCAATTATTACAAGTCAACAGTAATAAAATTTCTGAAACAAAAAATAATGATGCTATGGAAACGATACATACAGGTCTGCAGCAAATGTCGTACGAGCAGATCAATGATCTCAGGCAACAGCATGCAATGGAAAAAAAGGAATTGCTTGCAGAACTGGATCAATTAACAAGCTCTTTTGAAAATCTCGAAAAGGACAATAATAGTTTGCGTGAACAGCTAAATGTTTATTGTGAGAACGGGACTGGATTTACATCAATGATTCAAAAATGGGAGGAAGAAAAGGCTGAGCTAAAAAGGCGGATAAGTGAACAGGAATACTTAAAAGATGTCTTAGATGAAAAAAAACAACAGATCGTCTTTCTTCAGCAGCAATTGGAACAACGCATCAGGAATCATCATTTGGTGGAGCAACAATTCAGGGAGCTTGGAATAAAGCTGATGGATACCACTGAAAAACTTGAGATAAAGGAACAATCTGGTAAAGACCTTCAATCAATTCTTCAGGATAAAGAACACGAGATGACTTTATTAAAGGAATTGTTGCAATCAGGAAATGACAATGCGGCAAAGCTGGAAGCAACAATAAAGGAATTGCAGGAACGGAGTTCCAGGTTCGGCGTGGAGATAGCGGAAAAAGATACGCTCATCAGCGATTTGCAAACACAGGTAGCCGAAGCGAATGATGCTAAGTTGAAGCTGGAAGAAAGATTGGAAAAAAGTCAGACGTTTTTTAAAGGATTTCACAGGAAGCTGTCTGATATTCTGCAGGAAGAAATTCCAGAATCGCCTGTAATACTTATGAAACCAGTTTATAAGCAGGAAAATGCAGAAGGGCCCGTAACTGAATCTGCTATTCAATAGTTTTTGTAACACTTACATAGGGTTTTGAGCCGCCCCGGTGATCACTCAGGTCCAGTCATATCGTCAGGTTTCACCGGGGTTTTTTATCCCACAGTTTGCTCACAACCCCAGGCGGATGGCCCGCAGCTCAAAGCTTTCTCTTAACTTGCGGCCATGCAACAATACCTCGATCTTCTTCAGCATATACTTACTTCAGGTGTACAAAAACATGACCGTACCGGCACGGGCACTATCAGTACATTTGGCTACCAGATGCGATTCGATCTGCAGAAAGGTTTTCCGCTTGTTACAACAAAGAAGGTACATACGAAAAGCATCATTCATGAATTGCTTTGGTTCCTAAAAGGAGAAACAAATATTCAATACCTGAAAGAAAATGGAGTAAGCATCTGGAATGAATGGGCGGATGAGAAAGGTGAATTGGGTCCTGTTTATGGAAAACAGTGGCGCAGCTGGGAGGGGAAGGATGGAAAGGTGGTGGACCAGATTTACGGGTTGATCAAACAAATAAAAGCTAATCCCGACAGCCGTCGGTTAATTGTTAGCGCCTGGAATGTAACAGATCTTCCGGAAATGGCGTTAATGCCTTGTCATACGCTGTTCCAGTTTTATACGGCCCTTTCTGATTCTCCCAAAGGGGCAGGACAGCGAAGACTCTCATGTCAGTTGTATCAAAGAAGCGCCGATGTTTTCTTAGGAGTTCCATTCAATATTGCCTCTTATGCGCTCCTCACATTAATGATCGCACAGGTTTGTGATCTTGAGCCGGGAGAATTTGTGCATACATTCGGCGACGTACATATTTACAATAATCATATCGAGCAGGTAAAACTTCAGTTAACTCGTGCTCCATACCCGCTGCCAACAATGAAACTTAATCCTTTAATAAAAGATTTATTTGACTTTAAATTTGAAGATTTTACATTGGAAAATTATCAGAGCCATCCTGCTATAAAAGCTCCGGTCGCAGTTTAATTTCAGATTGTAGATTGCAGATTTTAGATTTGTATGGCAATTTTCAATCTAAAATCTAAAATCTGCAATTTGACCGTTAGTCTTGTCGTTGCTGCTTCCGAAAACAACGTGATTGGTAAAAACAATCAGCTCCTCTGGCATTTACCAAAAGACATGAAGTTTTTTAAGAACACCACCTGGGCGATGCCGGTGGTGATGGGAAGAAAAACTTTTGAGTCAATGGGCAGCAGACCATTGCCGGGAAGAAAAAATATTGTGATCACCCGAAAACCGGGTTGGAATGCAGAAGGTGTTTCAGTAGTGAACAGCGTGGATGCTGCCGTATCACTTGCGGAAAGTCTTAACTACAA
>DASVAM010000229.1:0-9670 GCA_036376375.1 Chitinophagaceae bacterium | reverse complement strand
AAGGATCTTTTTATTGCTTGTCTTTTCAAATGTCATGCTGATTTCTTTTGCCCAGAAAGGCCCGGGGTCAGCTATCGGCAGTTCAAATGAAGACGAGCCGCTATTTTCTAAATTGAAGTATCGTTTGATTGGTCCCTTTCGCGGAGGGCGTAGTGCCGCAGTAGCCGGCAGTTATAAGAATAGAAACATATTTTATTTTGGCGCCACAGGTGGCGGTGTTTGGAAAACAACGGATGGTGGGAGCAACTGGATAAATATTTCCGATAAGTACTTTGGAGGTTCTATCGGTGCGGTGGCGGTAGCTCCATCTGATGAAACGATCATCTATGTGGGAGAGGGTGAAAATACAATGCGTGGTAATGTAAGCGAAGGTCTTGGCGGTATGTGGCGCAGTGATGATGGCGGAAAAAGTTGGAAGAACATCGGTTTGAAAGACGGCCGTCATATTTTGCGCATCATCATACATCCCAAAAATCCTGATATTGTCTGGGCCGCTGTGATGGGGCATTTGTTTGGCCCAAATGAGGAGCGTGGCGTTTATAAAACGACAGATGGGGGTAAGACATGGAAGAGGACTTTGTACATAAACAATCAGACAGGTTGCAGCGACCTGGTAATGGAACCTGGCAACCCGAGGATTTTTTACGCGGGTACATGGCGACTGATAAGAACTCCTTACAGTCTGGAAAGCGGTGGTGAAGGAAGCGGATTATGGAAAAGCACAGACGGTGGCGAAACATGGACAAGTCTTTCATCAAAGAAAGGATTACCAAAAGGTGCATGGGGCATTGTTGGCGTTGCTGTTGCTCCCTCTAATACCGATAAGATCTATTCCATTATAGAAAACGCCAATGGTGGATTGTATATGAGTGCTGATGGCGGGGAGACCTGGAATCTTCAAAGCAACGATAATAATATTCGCCAGCGTGCATGGTATTATACAAAAGTATTTGTTGATCCAAAAAATGAAAACCGTGTGTATTGTCCCAATGTTGGTTTTATGCGCAGCAATGATGGTGGCAGAACATTTCAATCGATCAATACGCCACATGGCGATCATCATGACCTTTGGATCGACCCTGAAGATGCAACCAGGATGATCGTGGCAGATGATGGCGGTGCACAAGTTTCATTTGACGGTGGAAACAACTGGAGTACCTATTTAAATCAACCAACCGTTCAGATCTATCGTGTCAGCACGGACAATGCATTTCCTTATAGAATTATGGGCGGGCAGCAGGATAATAGCGCATTTAGAATTAAAAGCAGATCTTATGGCCCTGCGATTACTGCTGCTGATATGGAAAATACGGCAGGAAGTGAGAGCGGTTATGTGGTTGCAGACCCGTTAAATCCTGATATTACTTACGGCGGTAATTATATGGGCTTGTTGCAAAGATTGGATCATCGTACAGGCGAAAGCCGGGCAATCAATGTATGGCCGGTCGATAATATGGGCGCCGGCGCCGAGGCGGCGAAGTACCGTTTTCAATGGAACTTTCCTATTTTCTTTTCACCCCATAATCCAAAGAAATTATATGCGGCGGCTAATCATCTTTTCGTAACAGAAGATGAAGGTAAGACATGGCAAATGATCTCTCCAGATCTTACAACAAATGATAAGAAGAAGCAGGCTTCCAGTGGCGGTCCGATAACGCAGGACAATACAAGCGTGGAATATTATTGTACCATCTTCACGGCAACGGAAAGCTGGGTGGAAAAGGATCTGTTGTGGACTGGCAGTGATGATGGTTTAATACATGTAAGCAAAGATGGCGGCCAGCATTGGGAAAATGTGACGCCAAAAAATATCCCGCAATGGATCATGTGGAATTGTATTGATGTAGATCCATTTAAGAAAGGTGCTGCTTACATAGTTGGAACCAGGTATAAGCTGGACGATTTCAAGTCATACATCTATAAAACCGAGGATTATGGCAAAACATGGAAGCCCATTGTCAATGGAATTGATCCCTTGCATTTTTCAAGAGCATTAAGAGCTGACAGGAAAAGACGGGGTCTGTTATATGCAGGTACCGAATACGGAATGTATATTTCTTATGATGATGGTGCCAACTGGAGATCGTTCCAATTAAATCTTCCCGAAGTACCGATTACTGATCTGGCAATAAAAAATAATGACCTTATTGTTGGCACGCAGGGAAGAAGCATTTATATATTAGATGATCTGACTGTAGTCCAGGAAAAGAATACAAACGTGCTGAATAAAAATTTGCATGTGTTCAGTGTGAATCCAGCTTATCGCATGCCTGGCGGAGGAAGACGTGGCGGTGGAGGAGGGGGCGGTCAGCAGGCATTACGAAATGTTGGAATGAACCCGTCTAATGGAGTTGTATTTAATTATTATCTGGCAAAGGCAAATGATTCAACCAAACTTTCTATTGAGGTTTTAGACAAGCATAGAAAAACAATCAAGACTTTTTCTACTTCGTCAAGAGAAAATAAGATTGATGTAGCAAAAGGAATGAATCAATTTGAATGGGATATGAATTATCCCGAAGCAGAAAGGGTAGAAGGCCTGATCTTATGGAATGGATTTGTTGGCGGACCAAAAGCCGCTCCCGGAAATTATTTTGCAAAATTTAAAATGGGCGGCGATTCTACAGAAGTTCCTTTTACAATACTCCAGGATCCAAATTATAAAACTTCATTGCCTGAATACGAAGAGCAGTTCAATCATCTGATCACAATTCGAAACAAGTCAAGCGAGATAATGAAGGCTATAAAAAATATTCGTGAAGTAAGACAACAAATGACTGATTTTACTGCAAGAGTTGGAAAGGATGTGCCGAAAGAAGTGAAACAACAGATCGACACGATCAACAAGCAAATGACTGCTGTGGAAGAAGCATTGCATCAAACAAAGGCAAAGAGCGGGCAGGATGTTTTGAACTATCCTATTAAGCTGGATGATAAGCTTTCCAGCATTTACAATGCATCGGCGGCAGGGCAATCGGGTCTTTCAAAACAGGCCAAGGATGCCTATGCGGAATTGGTTGTACAAATCGATGAACAGCTGAACAAGCTAAAGAGGATCATGAACGAAGATGTTGCCAGGCTCAACCAATTAATTCATGAAAAAACGCTACCGGTGATCGGCGTGAGGAAGGAATAATTGATGACTTGATCCCCATCCGTTTTTCACGCTGACATTGATTCAAGCTTGTTCCCTGTCGGGACTTTAAGGATTTCCTCTTTTTTGGCAGCCGTAAATACAGCCCGTTCCTTCGGCGCGGTTACCCCGGATTCGTTGCCTTTTGCGTCAAGGAGTATTTTTTGGGCGATCTTATACTCCTCTTCATTCTTGAAATGGCCTTCGGGTTTGTATTTATAGTATGTTTTCAGTAGCTCCTTCCATCCTGATTCTTTGTAAAATTTCATTTCTCTTGAAGTCAGCATGGACCGGTCGGCATGTGATTTATTAATTGGGAAACAAATCGAAATTCCCTTACCGCCCATTGCCCTTGTACCCATTACTGGTTTTTTATAATTGCTTCCCAGGAAACTTGTGATCAATTTGTTTTTGAGAATGAAAATGACCTCGTATATCAAAGTATCCAGCTTAGCATTCACATTATAGAACAGAAGATTTTCCATGAACCAGATAAGGTCAATATTGAACATAGGATAATCGATCTTTTCAGCAGTAAGTTTGTCGGTATCTACATACGTATAGTCTGCACAATTCTTCCGGGCGGCGTCAAAGACCAGGTAAGTATAATCGTCTTTATGTTTTAAATTATCAGTAAGTTTTTTGCATAGTTTGGTGAAAGCAGCCAGGAATTCCTGATATTCTGTTAAACAGGTGCTTGTAATGGAAACTCCCATTTGCCGGAATTCAATGATCTCGCTGTCATAGTCAGCATAGTTCTGATTATAGTTGATGGCTACTAATAAGTTTGCTGCTTCTTCGGGGCTAATAGCAGGACGATTGATAAAATGAGTACAAATTTGTGAATACCCAACTCCTAAGGCAGGCATTTCATCGGCTGAAGCAACGAAATATTCAGTAACATTTTTAAAGTTATAGGCGTTTTCAATTTGCTGCGCCCAGCAACAATCCAGGCAGCAAAAACCAAGTTTGCCTTTAAAAACATCGTATAAAACCTCAGCGAGGTCAGCATAAGAAAGTGAGCCCGTATTTTCTTTACTATATATTAATAACACAGGTTTTTTATTCTTACTGTTTGGTTGCACCGCAGGATATTCACAGAAGCCTTCGAAGGTCCAGCCAGGCTGATTATTGCGAAATTGTTTTTCAATTTCCTCTTGATTCCAGGCCGGATCTATATGCCCCATCTTGGTATCAAAAATACCTTTGCCCAAATCAGTTTCTCCGGGTCCACCATGTCCTTTATAGAAGAATCCATAATTCTCTGCAGGAAATTTGTCAGTAACGTATTGTAACAGGGCAATAAGATCTTTTTTCTTAGTAAGTGTTACTTCCTTTTTGTCAAGAATATAGACGTGTGTGTCTGTTAAAAAATCAGATTTCCTTTTTGCAAAAAATATGCTGGGTTTTTCCATCAGCGCGGAGAACTTATCTCCTCCCAAACCGTCCAGTATGATTACAAAATTTACATTATCGCTGCTTCCGACAGAATAGATCTCTTTAATTACATTTAACTGCTCCATAAAGAGATTGTTCTTGGCGCTCAATAAAAAAAGGAGGGTCCACTTAGGTGTGGCATTCGGTGACATAGGCAAACATTTAATGGTTAACTTTAATATAATTTAAGTCATATTTTTAAATTCTGAATGAGGACTGCCTTATTTATTTTTCTGTTTGTTGGGTCTTGTATTGCTAATGACTGTAATTCACAGCAATATAATATCAGAACGTTCTCATTTCCGCAGGGTCTTTTAACTTATAATATCAAGAAGACATTGCAGGACAAGTATGGTTTTATATGGATCGCAACACAGGATGGGCTATATCGATTTGACGGAAAGTCGTTTGAGATCTTTAAGAAAAATCCTTCAGACATCAATAGTCTTCAGGAGAATTTCATTTATGATATCGCGTTTGGTGAAGACGAGGATCTTTATATTTCAGCATTTAATGGCGGTATTGATGTGATAAATATCAGGACTTTAGAAGTAACCCACCTGTTGTCACAAGCCGAAGAAAAAGAAGACGGTCTGCCAAATTTATGGATCACTAAGATCTACTTTGATCAACACAAGCAACTATGGATGGGGGGCGAAGATTTTCTTCTTGTTTACAACACAATAACAAAAAAGATCAGGCGCTTTCAGGCTACCGGGAATATTGAAGCGGACATCAATGTATCTTTTATTCAACGGACACCTGACAGTATGATCGTGGTCGGAGCCGAAAATAATGGAATACTTGTTTTTGATCCCCTGAAGTTTAGATTAGTTGGCCACATAACCGGGCTTGATAATGGCGCAGGAAACAGAAAGATCACTGCCAGCAATATGGTAGTTGGCGACAATATTTGTTTTGTAAGTTCTGGTTCTTCTGTTTACCAGGGGAAGGTGATGAATGGGAAATGGCAGTTTCAGAAGATATACTCTCCCGAAATACTCAAGGAAAATTTGATCAGTTCCCTTCAATTGTATAATGACAAACAATTATGGATCGGTACCAGCATGGGAACCGGTTATATAAATTTGTCAAGCGGTGATTTTTCTTTTTTAAACGATAAAAGGTCAATATCCGGCGAATATCTTATCTATGATCTTTTCATTGATAAAACAGATAATCTCTGGATCAGTTCAAATAATAACCTCCAACTTGTCAATCTCAATCCTTCTCCTTTCCGGGCTTACACCGAAGATCCAAACACCAAAGTAAGAATGAATCATCTCTATTCAATGGTGCCAAAGAATAATGATGAAATATATGCTTGCGGTACGGATGGTCTTTACCTGTGCAATACGGTCAATGGCAATATCCGGAAAATCAAAGGAACGGGTTCATTGGGAATTATTCATTATCTGTATCAGACAAAGGATGACCTATGGGTAGTGAGTACAGATCTTGGAATGTATGCTTATGTGCCAAGTCGGGAGATCATTTCAAGAGAATTATTATTAAGAACCTATCCTGAGTGGTCGGCATCTGTCAACCAAATTTTTAATAACTCGGTAACGATTGGAAAAAAAACCTATTGGGCAGGTGAAGGGCTGGAGGGGTTTTTGATCTGGGACCGTGAGAATAGTTCGATTCGCAAATACGAGGCAGGTACTTCAAATTCTAAGGGCATACCAGAAAACCATTTACATAATTTAAAAATGGATAGAGAAGGATTGATGTGGATGTTGTTTGATAATAATGTAGCGACCTATGATCCCGTAAAGGATACTGTAACAAAAGTTCTCCCTTACAAATTACAGGGGAATACATTCAATGCAGGAATTTTCTTCGATATGTATGATGACGGCGAAACATTATGGTTTGGCACTTACGGAGGTGGAATAAATGGCTATAATGAAAAAACCAAAAAGTGGACTTACATTACCGAATTGGATGGATTATGTAATAATGCAGTTTATAGCATACTTCCTGAAAACGACAGCATATTTTGGGTAAGTACTAACAATGGACTTTCCAGGGTAAATCATAAAACATTAAAATGCATCAATTATTTCCAGGAAAATGGGCTCCAGGACAATTCTTTTGATGAAACAGGATATCTAAAATGGAACGGTAAACTTTTTTTCTCAGGAGTTAATGGTTTTACAGGTGTGGATGCATCGCAATATAGAAACACAATTTCTCCTTTTCCGGTCTATATTAAAAGGATAGAATATATAAATCGCAATAAGAAAACAATATTAAATAATCTCAGTTGGGATCCGCTTGAGTTGCCTGCCGGCACTACAACTGCAACCATCTGGTTGAGTGCTTTATCATTTAGTGGCAATAGACCCTCATTCAGTTATAAAATACGAGGCTTCCAGGATGAGTTTTTGCCCGTCGATAAGGACAATAAAATCGAACTAAATGCGCTCACAAAGGGAAATTATGATGTTGATATCCGCTACATAAATGAAAAAGGCGATTTTGTTGACGGATTGCTCGGTGTTAAACTGGAAGTACTTCCTTTTTGGTATCAAACATGGTGGTTCCGCTTATTTGTTGCGGCGCTTATGGTATCCATTACAATTTTTATTCTTCGCCTCCTGTATATCTCAAGATTGAGAAGGCAAAGGGCGCAATTGGAAAAGCAATTGGCGGTGCAATTGGAAAGACAACGAATCTCGTCTGAAATGCACGATGATATTGGTGCCGGTCTTTCAGGCATAAAACTATTAGCAGAAATGACAAGGGGAAAAGTAAAAGACACAGCGGCAAGCGGTGAAGTTGAAAAAATATATGAGTCTGTTGGAGACATCTCAGCTAAGATGAAAGAAGTGATCTGGAGCTTAAATGCTGAAAACGATCGTTTATCAAGCCTTATATCCTACATTCAACGACAGGCAAGACAATGGCTGGAAAACTATCCGTGTCAGCTTACTGTTAATGTTCCGGAAAAAATACCCGATATGGAAATCGATGGCGAATCCAGAAGAAATATTTTTCTTACCGTAAAAGAAGCGGTTCATAATATAATTAAGCATTCGGGTGCCGACAGGGTAACTATCAATATTACCTCTGATGACCAATTGATGATTTCGGTTTCTGATAATGGCAAAGGCATGCATATGAATGAGAATATTAATATGGGGAACGGACTAAAAAACATGAAACACCGGATCCACCAATTAAACGGGAAGATTTTTATGCAAAATAACGAAGGCTTTACACTAACTTTTGAGATCCCTTATAAATCAGTCTTATGATAAAAGTAGCTATCGTAGAAGACAATGACCATTTTCGTGTGGCGCTTGAAACAATCGTGAGCCAGGAAAAGGATCTAACCTTAGCGGGCTCATATACAAGTGCTGAAAAGGCATTAACAGCGTTAGAGCAATCTCCCCCTGATATTGCGATCGTTGATATTAGTTTGCCGGGTATGCGTGGTACCGAATTGATCGTACGTCTGAAAGATAAGATACGTCAGACCCAATTCATGGTTTGTACAATTCATGATGATAATGATACCATTTTTGAAGCATTGAAAAGCGGTGCCTCCGGTTATATTGTGAAAGACCCTATTACTAAAGAAGAGATCCTGAAAGCGATCCGTGACCTGTACAATGGTGGATCGCCCATGAGCCCGTTTATAGCAAGAAAAGTGATCGGTACTTTTCAAAAGCCTGTGATCAATGACGTCAATTCTTTACTGAGTGGACGGGAAAAGGAGGTACTGGAACTGGTATCACAGGGGTTACTTTATAAAGAGATAGCAATACGACTAACCATCAGCACAGAAACTGTAAAAAAACATCTTAAGAATATTTATCAAAAATTACATGTGCAAAATAAGGTCGAGGCGCTTAATAAATTCAGACTTTTGTAAGGTCCAGTAGATTTAATGCAGCGGCCATCCCGATCGTTCGATCAGCATTTTTTGATAATGCTAAATCTATACAATCTTTTGCATCGTATCTGTTTCTGTATTGCCCGGCATCACATCGAAAAAAATCCGTAAATGGAAAACAGCTGTCCTGCCTGTGAATAATTAATCAATCACATCATTAAAACAAATTAAAATGAAAAAAAGAAAAATTTTCATAGCAACATTGCTTTGCCTTGTTGTTGCAGCTGCCGGAATAATTTATGCAGCCGACCATATTGATGCACCTGCTATCACAAATAAGCCTGCCGACATTACTGACGTTTATGTCTTTCGTGCCGGGGATGCTGGTAACATGGTTTTTGTTGCCAATACGCAGGGATTACTTACACCCGGCGCCACTGCTGATGCAAAATTTGACGAAGGCACCATGATCGAGTTCAATATTGATAACACCGGTGATAATGTGGAAGATCTGGTTATCCAGTGCGTTGCTAAAAATGGAAAAATGAAAGTATATGGACCTGCTGCGCCAAAAATAACTGGCACTATTAGTTATTTAAACGTCAACAAACTTTCTGTTCAAACTGATATAACAACCTATGGACAAGAGCCGGTGATCGGATTAGGGGACAATGGGATAAGGGTTTTTGCCGGTCCCCGTGACGATCCATTCTTTTTTGACCTTGTTCGCTTCAGGCAGGTAATTGCGGGGCAGGCATCTTCTTTCAATAATCCCGGAAATGACACATTTGCCGGTACAAACATATTGGCACTTGTAGTCGAGGTTCCAAAATCATTGCTCAACAGCAGCGGCACTATTAATGTGTGGGCTGAGACAAAAACAGCAACTGGATCAACAGATGTAAACTAATTTTCTAATCCATAAATCACCAAAAATGAAAAAGATATTTCAATATACCTCCCTGGCCGCTTTAACCCTGTTTACGGCTTGTCAGAAGAATATGAACGACGATGAAAGTGCTTCAAAAACTGGTGGTGTGCCTCCTCAGAACGAAGTATATGTGCAGGGTGACCAAATGGCCAGACCTGCCATCAATACGGTTTTTGTTGGTTCATCAAGAAAAGATGAATTTAATACAACCGTTCCCTCTGCGATGAGTGCAGCATTCAGAGCAGATTTTATAAATAAGCTCACTGGATTCGGTTATACGACAAATATTCTTGGTCTTGACAAAAATACATTTGCAGGTGTGCTT
>DASVAM010000193.1:0-4326 GCA_036376375.1 Chitinophagaceae bacterium | reverse complement strand
TTCGGGTATGAAAGATGGTGATTTTGCAGGATTATGCCTTTTACAAAAAAATTATGGCGTCGTTGGTGTAAGAATAACCGGAAACGAAAGATCGGTTGTAATGATAAATGCAACAGGTGGCAAGCCCGTAGAAGCAGCTGCCGTGCCGATCAATCAAAAGACGATCTTTTTCAAAGCCGAATGTGACTTTACTGACAAAAAAGACATCGCTGATTTCTTTTACAGCCTCGATGGAAAAAATTGGAAAGCCATCGGTACTCAGTTGAAAATGGCTTATACCCTGCCACATTTCATGGGATATCGCTTTGGATTGTTCAATTATGCAACAAAACAATCAGGTGGTCATGCTGACTTTGATTACTTCAGAATCAGCGATTCTAAAGTAAATTAAAGTAACAATGGGCGCTCTTTGAATGATTAGAAGAATGACAAACCGTTCTTTCAACATTTATAAAACGAATTAAAAAAATAATGAGAACTTACACAACGACCTTTTTATTGCTGTTTGCAGTATGCTCTGATGCATTTGCTCAAAATCCTATTGTCAGGGATCAGTATTCTGCCGATCCATCCGCAAGAGTTTTTGGCGACAGGGTTTATGTTTTTCCCTCACATGACATTCTTGCCAAGGAAGGGAAAGGAAGAGTTGGCTGGTTCTGTATGGAAGATTATCATGTATTCTCTTCATCAAATCTTACAGAATGGACCGATCATGGCGTGATCGTAACGCAAAATAAAGTGCCATGGGTAAGGCCGGACAGTTACAGCATGTGGGCGCCCGATTGTATATATCGCAATGGGAAATATTATTTCTACTTTCCAACTTCGCCAAAGGATACCATAACCTATGGAAGGGGCTTCACAATAGGTGTGGCAGTAGCAGATAAACCAGAAGGGCCTTATGTTCCTGAAGCCACACCGATGAAAGGCGTACGTGGTATAGACCCAAATGTATTTATTGATAAAGATGGCCAGGCGTATCTCTATTGGTCAGCTGGAAATATATATGGAGCGAAGCTTAAGGAAAACATGCTTGAACTTGATTCAGAAGTAAAGACGCTCGGTGAGCTCCCAACCAAAGGCTTAAAAGAAGGTCCCTACCTCTTTGAGAGAAATGGAATTTATTATTTGACCTATCCCCATGTGGAGAATAAAATAGAACGACTTGAATATGCCATTAGTAATAATCCATTGGGTCCTTTTAAATTCACAGGGGTAATCATGGATGAGTCACCAACTGGTTGTTGGACAAATCACCAGTCTATCATTCAATTTAAAGGTCAATGGTATCTTTTTTATCATGACCGTGATTACTCGCCCAATTTTGATAAAGCCAGATCGATCAGGGCGGATAGCCTGTTTTTTAACGAAGATGGTACAATCCGGCAGGTTACCCGTTCCCTTCGCGGGATTGGCATTACGGATGCCATCCATGAGATCCAGGTAGATCGCTATAGCGCTGTAAGTGACCAGGGAACTTCAGTTGATTTCATCGATACCACGAACAGGTTTCTCGGATGGAAAATTGCGCTGGATAAACCCGGCGCATGGATTCAATATAACACAGTCGACTTTGGAAAGAATAAATTTGAAACGGTACATGTAAAGGCCAAATCCGCATCCGGAGGCACACTACAAATAAAATTGAATAAGGTTGAGAACAAAGCTATGGCTGAAGCAAAGATCCCTGCGGGCGATGCATGGCAGATAATTAAGGTTCCGCTATCGGGTTCAGCACAAGGTATTCAGCACCTGGTCATATCATTAAAAGATGATAAGCCGGTTGAATTGGATTGGGTAAAGTTTCAATAATGTTTAACATGGACTATAAACAAAGACAATAATGAAAAAGCTGGCAACATTTTGCATATTATTTTATACGCTAACAGCTTACTCCCAGGCCCCGCAATCATGGCAGGGGAAAAAATGCGCAGTAGTAATTACTTATGATGATGCTATTGACCAGCATTTGGATAATGCGCTACCTGTTCTTGATTCATTGGGATTAAAAGCTACCTTCTACCTTACCGCTTTTTCTGGTTCCATGCAAAAACGTTTGAATGACTGGAAGAAGCTTGCTACCAAAGGGCATGAGCTCGGCAATCATACTTTGTACCACCCCTGTATTGGCGGCAAGGGAAGAGAATGGGTGCCCAAAGATTATGATATGAATCATTATACGGTGAAACGCATGGTGGATGAAACAAGAATGACCAATCTATTTCTGCAGGCTTTAGATGGAAAGACAAAAAGGACATTTGCCTTTACCTGCGGCGACATGAAGATCGGAGACTCAAGTTTTATCAATGTAATGAAAAACGATTTTGTCGCTGCCAGGGCCGTAAGGAATGAAATGCATAAGATCAATGAGATCGACCTGTACAACGTGGATTGCTTCATGGTCAACAATCACAGTTTTGAGCAAATGAAGGAATGGGTAGACAAGGCGATGCAGACGAATTCGCTGCTTGTCATACTTTTTCATGGAGTTGGTGGCGGGAATGCATTAGATGTCTCATTACAGGCTCATCGGGATTTATTAAAATATATTAAGCAAAATGAAAAAGATATTTGGATAGCGCCAATGGTTGAAGTAGCCGGGTATATTAAGACGTTGCAAAGAGCGGATTAAGCTTTTTAATTAACAATTAAAATGTATAACATGAAACGTCATAATGAATCAAGAAGGAAATTTATTTGCAATCTTGGCCTTGCAGGTTTAAGCCTTCCGCTTATCAGCTGCATGGATCAGAAAAAAACCAACACTCAAACAATGACTGAACATAAAAAAGCGGGTAAGCTTGGGATCGCCCTTGTTGGGCTTGGCGGGTATGCAGGGGGACAGTTAGCTCCTGCCCTGCAGCAAACAGAGAATTGTTATCTCGCTGGAATTGTTACCGGCACACCTTCAAAAATTCCTGTATGGAAAGAGAAATATAATATCCCTGACAAGAATGTTTATAATTACGAAAACTTTGTTTCAATAAAAGATAATCCTGATATCGATATTGTTTATGTGGTGTTGCCCAATAGTATGCATGCTGAATACACGATCCGTGCAGCAAAAGCCGGTAAACATGTTATTTGTGAAAAGCCAATGGCATTGTCTGTGGATGATTGTGATAAAATGATCAAAGCCTGCAAGGATGCAGGCAAATCGCTGTCTATTGGATACCGTCTTCATTTCGAGCCGTACAATCTTGAAATGGTCAGGCTTGGAACTAAAAAGATATATGGCAATATCAAAAAGATAACGGCTGGTTTTGGGTTCATGATTGGCGATCCCACTCAATGGAGATTAAAAAAAGACATGGCCGGTGGTGGTCCCATGCAGGATCTGGGCATTTATTGCGTGCAGGGTATTTGTTATACAACAGGTCTGGAACCGATCGCGGTAACAGCACAGGAAGGACCCAAAACTATTCCCGACAAGTTCAAAGAAGTAGAACAGTCTTTAAAATGGCAATTTGATATGCCTGGTGGGATCATCGCTGAAGGCGAAGCAAGTTATGGACATGCGATGAATTTTTTGAAGGCGGAAGCTGAAAAAGGGACATTTGAATTATCACCTGCTTATAACTATGGTGGGTTAAAAGGAAAGACATCGGAAGGGATAATGAATTTTCCCAATATCAATCAGCAGGCAAAACAAATGGATGGTATTGCCATGTCAATAAAAAATAAACAAACATCGATCGTACCGGGCGAATTAGGTAAACGAGATGTAAAGATCATCGCAGCTGTTTACGAAGCGATGAGAACGGGCAAAAAAATAAAGATTTAAAATCAATGACTATGAAATATAAAGTTGTAGTTATCGCCACCGGGTATTTATGCCTGGCTATTCTCACACAGGCCCAGGAAAAAGGATTAAAAGACTATTTCAGGAATGATTTTACAATTGGAGTAGCTGTTTCTCCCCGCGCTTTGAAGACCGATGAGGCTCAACTCATCTTAAAAGAGTTCAATAGTATGACGCCTGAGAATGCAATGAAGATGGGCCCGATCCATCCATTCGAAAAGCAATACAACTGGGCAGGCGGTGATTCGATCGCAGCATTTGCAAAAAGAAATGGGATGAAACTCCGCGGACATACGTTGTGCTGGCATAATCAAACACCCCGTTGGTTATTTTTTGATTCGTCAACAAATGCACAGGCGACAAAAGAAGTTTTATTAAAGCGATTAAAAGATCATATTACCAGAGTAGTAACAAGGTATAAAGATGTCATCTATGCATGGGATGTTGTGAATGAAGTTATTTCGGATAAGGCGGATGAATATTTCAGACCTTCACTCTGGTACCAGATATGCGGTGAAGAGTTT
>DASVAM010000192.1:0-3719 GCA_036376375.1 Chitinophagaceae bacterium | reverse complement strand
GAAGGGAAGCCCCGGAAGTACAAGCCAAAATATTTATTACAGTCAAAGTTTATGGGATGCAGGAATGGCCTATAGCATTCATAAATATTTAAAAGAAAATAAGCATAGAAAAGTTTTTCATTGTGTCGGGGGATTTCATACAGAAGAAAAACTGGGCACAGCGGCCCAACTGCAAATGAGAAATAAAAAGTTGAAGATCCTCAATATTGCCAGCTTCAGTGATAAATCTTTTAATGAACCTGACCCGATGGCTATCGGGTGGGAAAAATTCAGCTATAAAGGCGATTATATTATTCTTACAAATCCTGAGCTGAAAAAAACTTTTTAACCGTTTCAATTAATCCATTTTCTTTTTCTTCAACTGGAACACTCTTGACAGATTGAACCCAAATCTCACTTCGCCCTTTGACCAATCGCCTGTTGTCTCAGTGATGAATGTCGGTTCATTCATACCAGTAGCATTTGAGAAATGAAGCTGGAATACATGACCACCTGTTTCAATATCAATACCAATTGACAGGGGGTCATGATATACATTATCAGAAAGGGGATTGAATACATAAAAATAATCCCAGGTAATTGCGACACGCCTGGAAATCTTTAATCTGCCACCCACACCCAGTGAAAAAATATCATTGGAATCAGCTGCCAAATGCACCATATTCTTATGAACCAGTGTTGGAGTAAACTGCAACGAGAATCCTTCTGAGATCTTTTTCCCGATTATTGTTTGAAAATAATAAGCCAGCCTTGAGCTAAAATAATTTTTCCGTGCAGAGTCTGCCCATTCTAACCCATTCATAGTAATACCGGCAACCAGGGCGATCGTTAGCGGGAAAGAGCGACTGCCGGTTGATTGCAGAAATGGAGCATATTTTACAAAAGCATCGAGCTCTTTTTTAAATGTGCTTCTCCCAACACCTCCCATAAGATTGTTTCTAATTCCAAAATCAAAACCAAGGCGCATACTTGCCTGGTCAAGACCAAAAAAATTTTTATACCCCTGGTCTATTTGTCCAAACCGGTGAAGGATCCGAACGTCCATTGTCCCTGGCCTCAAAAATTCCATGGAGTGCCCATTGATCACTCGTGTCGACTTAAAGGCATTTTTTACAATTTCTTTCTTCTTTTTATCATCCTCCACTAATTTAAGAAGATCGGTTTCCTGGGCTTTTAGCATAGTTTGCAAACAAAAAACTATAACAAGAAATGAAATGATCTTTATCATTGTGTTATTTTAAATTATCCTTTAAATAGTTCAAGCTGGCAAGTGACGCTTATTTTAGCAGTTTTAGAAACTTTATCCCCAACAAGACCCGGTATCGATATTTTATAGTCCGAAAGAGTGATAATGAAATCTGCAAGTGTGCTAATCTTACCGTTTTGTACAATTAATTTTCCGGGAGATTCTATATCCCTTGTTTCACCATGAATGGTTAATTTTCCTTTTACCTTAACTATATAAGTTCCATCTTTAGAATAATTCAGCGCATCATTACCATCGATCATCCCTCTGAACTCCGCTTTTGGATACTTGTCGCTTTCAACATAATTTTCATTAAAATGTTCCTGCATCAGGGCTTTTTCAAATTCAAACCCTTTCATCAATGCTGCAAATTGAATGTTACCGGTTTTGGTATCAACAACACAGGTTATCGTTCTATTTACAGCCTCAACCTTCTCTGGTGAATTCGCAGAGGTCGCATCAAAGTTTATTTTACCATTTTTAGTAAAATATTTTTGTCCGAAAGACATACTCACAATGAGAACGGCGATCATCATCAAATTGAATTTTTTCATGGTTAAACTTTTTAATTTGAAGGATTATTTTTCATTTGATCGATTATGCAGCGAACCAGGATGACATCTGAACCAAGTAATTCGTCTGCATTGAAACCCGCACAAACACCTTTGATAACAGCAGCAGTTCCTTTTTGCAGCGACGCCGCCTCCTGATTGTGAGCAGTATCCATACTGCATTTTACGGATGACATTGATGTCGTATCTCCAATCATTAATGAATAAAACCCACGATCATCTTTCAGTATATCCTTTAGATAGCCTTCGATCAATATTATCTTATCACTGTATTTTTTCGTCGCCGATTCCTGATCCGTTTCAAATTCTTTTATTATTGTTGAAGCTGTGACTACATAATCCGGTCGTAGGCTTCCGGTATCTTCATTCTTCCGGTTATATTCTTTATAAATGTAAAATGCTGTTGAGCCTATAGCTATAATAAAAAGTGCAGATATATACACCCATTTTTTATTTTTATTCATAAAAAATATTTTAAGATTAATTATTAAGCATTCCTCCGTCAATCCATTTTTTGATGGCACCTAGTTGGCAATTACTGAGCTTCCCTCCACTTTGTGGCATTGGTGAATAACCCGAAGCATGGCTAACACTACCATACAGTTTACCGTTTTGTGCAATTACCTTATCATTAGTATAAGATCCCATTAGAATGTTACCGGAAGGAAAACCACCACTATGACAACTATAACAATATTGCTGAAGAATCGGTACTATCTTCTGCGAATAGGATGAAGCTGTCGTATCCGTACAGGGTCCATTCACGGAATCAGGATAAAGAAGCTCCTCCTTATCATAATAACATGAACTGATCAGTACCGTCATTGTTATAATAGTCACTATTGAAAAAATTATTTTCATTACGTTCTGTTTTAGTTGTTAAGTGCTCCCGCATTGATCCACTTTTGAAATTGTTTTATTTCACAGTCTGAAAGCTTTGGCGAATTTTTTGGCATCGTTGAAAAACCCGATTGTTGAGTTATTGAACCGTATAACTTTCCATTCAAAGCAACGGTTTTAACACCGGTATATGTTGACAAATCGACACTGCCTCCCAATGAAGAAGGATTATGGCAGCCGACGCATTTACTCTGAATAGTATTCTTTATGGCGGCACTATAGGTAAACACACTCGAGTCACAATTGCCCATGCAATTATTATTAAGCGCACCCTGGCTTATCCATTTATAGATCTTATTTTTCTGTTCCAGGGGAATCGCGGGCATCGGAGGAGGTGGCATCCTCTCATTGTCAGTACGACTTATTACTTTATAGAGTTTACTGTCAGACGGATCGCCGGGCTTAACATATCTTCTGATATTTGTGTAATTAACCAGGATCACTCCGTCTTTATGTGAGGCAAGATCATGACAACCGCTCATTGTACAATTGGATGAAATGATTGGCATTATTTCATTCATAAAATATACCGAATCGGGATGGCAGGGATTTGTTGTTGCAGGCGGAGTAACCACCTCCACATTCCTTTCCGGGATTTCATGACGGCATGCATTCAGCCCGTATAGCGCGATGATAGCCGCCAGTATAATGTAAAATTTCTTTTTTTTCATAACGATTTCAGTGTATTGGCTCACATGACTAAAAGAGAATGTTTATTACCCTTTGATTGCATATATCAACCCCTGGATCTGCAAATCCAGAAAAAGTGATATCAAATAAGGCAGCGGGGGTTAGAAGAAAGATCAGGCTATTCGGGGAGGCTCTAAGATCAATGAAACATGTTTTGAAAGATTATCCAATATCATTCGATCATGATAGTCAGAAACAGGCTCTCCTTGTTTGAGGGGTAGATTAAATTGATCAGGAAGATAGTAGGTATTAAATAAACAATGATGGTCTGTATGATACGGTAGCTGATCGTCGGTATCATCGTCGGCTGA
>DASVAM010000161.1:0-2701 GCA_036376375.1 Chitinophagaceae bacterium | reverse complement strand
GGGTGAAATGCCCGTGATCATGCAGCCTTTGGTCGTATTTTCAGAAGAGGCAAGTGCGAAAGATTCAAGGCGCGGCGTAATAGCGGAAATATTCTTTTGGGAGAGTATTTTAGTTTCCAATTCTGCCGATGCGGGAAAGCTATTATCAAGCAGTTGCTCATCCTGGTAGCCCTTTTTGTGAACCTGGATATAACCGCTATAAAAGCTTACCACATTTTTTACCAGGTTATCAAAGATGCCGCTCTTAAGACTGCTGGCTGTTACCGAAAGGATGACAGCAAAAAAAATGGCGGCAATGGTAATCAGTGTCCGGCTTTTGTTTCGCCATAAATTCTTCCATGCCATTTTTATCAGCCACATACTACCGGGTTGAGTCAGTAAATTATTTTCATTCGCTCCGTTGTAAAAAAAGCATCATCGATCGGTCTGTTATATTGTACATTTTTATAGATCATTTCCGTTTTTTGATTTTGCTTATCAGCCGGTATCATTTCGAATCTTGTCGGTATCAAACGGCCATCCATGATCTTAGCATCGTATGCATTCATAATATTGATCAGCGTACCGTCTTCATCAAAGAACTTTGTATGCAATTCCAGCAAATCTTTTTTGTCAATGCAGACGATTAGTCTACCCCACACCACCGCGGCTTCAGGTTTTGGGATCATTTGTATGACGTAACAGTTACGATTGTCTATGACGGTATCCCCAATAATACTGTGCACATAATCATTTACGATGGAGGATTCTTTTACAAGATCGTCATTTGTAAAATCCGTGCCCATCCACGACTGGTTCATCATCGATGGCGGAAGCTTGATCGTTTTTTCAAGTACCGGCATCCAGTTCCATACTTCTTTTTTTCTTTTTAGAAAGACTATGCCTTTATCTTTCACCGGGTACTGTACCAGTATCATCGCCAGATCATTTCCCTTCATCCATGTTTTTACGGTCATTTCCCTGCTCCAGGATGGTCTTATCGTTTTTATTGTAATGGTAGCCTGTGAAGTGTTTCCTCTCATTTTTTCATCAGCCTTTTGCACAATTTCTGTTGCCGTTTGAGCGTCCGGAAAAAATGGAAGAAGGCTAAGCACTAGTGCAAGAACAGATTTTACCACCTGATTTTTGTTTTTATAAAACTACCGATCTGACAAGTGGCTTGTTATGATGAGGGTCAGACCTGAATGTGAGTTTTACAAATAGCCGTCCTCATTATGAGAACCGGTGTCATCTTCCCATTAACTTTTTATATAGCGTGGCAGTGGTGCAGACCTTTGAAAAAGTAATGATAGACCTCCACACCGGGGAAGCAGTTATGTCGCCCCGGCAAATTAAATTCTCCAGGTACAGCTTAATTAAAGGTCAAATAATTAACGCTATGACCCTTTACTTTTTAACTTATTAAATTCCTCTTCTTCCGACAAGAATTTTGGATTCCTGTATTCAAACACATAGTGGAAAATTAAACCGATGGCCCATCCTCCCATTGGCCATAAGGGCCAGGGATATCCTTGCCCTGTTAAATACCAGATCACCCATAACATTCCATTGATGATGAAATACACCAGGAGGTGACGCCGGAAATCGACCCGCTTGCGGGCTATTTCATGCAGTTGTTTATCTGTATAAGTTGTCATATTACACTATTTAAAAATGATCATATTGGCCTATTGAGTTCTAAGCTTATGATTGTTTTTGAAAGAACACCTGTTTTCTAATCTTTTTTATACAAGGCGATCAATTCACCAAACCCGAGAATATGACCAGCCATCGCCCTTTCAATTGCTCCTTTATCTGAACCGGCAGGCAAGTCCAATTTGCGATCCAGCGCATATACTTTAAAAAAATAACGGTGCGTTCCTTTGGGTGGACATGGACCACCATATTTATTTTTTCCAAAATCATTTCGTCCCTGTATTCCGGGAGCAAAATCCTCTTTCAGGTGATGCGTAACCGGGATATTCCACATCAACCAATGCACCCAGGTTGCGATCGGTGCATCGGGATCGTCAACAATAATGACAAGTGTCTGCGTATCATCCGGTATATGATCGAAGTTTAATGCAGGATTTACATTTTTCCCATCGCATGTATAACGGCGCGGGATGAACTCACCTTCTTTGAACGCAGCAGAACTCACATTAATGTTCCTGTATGTGACCGCTGTTTGATGTTCAATATGGCCTGGCAAATGTCCCATAAAAAAGGTTTTAGACAGTAAGCAAATCAACTATCATGGCCCGGATCGTTTTACCAGGGTTGAGCTCAAACTGAAATAGCCTTTGCTGATCAGCTCAAGCATTTCTGCAGAAGTCCACTGGCTGTCAAAATAGAGCACATCATTCCTGGCTGACTTTGAGTAGAACATAGATGAAAGATCGCCAGCTTTTAAATCGCATTCCCACAGGTTCATCTTATTTTCATGGGTCTTTTCAAGTACGATTAGCCGCCACCATGAACTTTCCTCACCAAGAATAGAATTGCGTATGTTCAGCACATACAAGTTATCATTCAACTTTCGCACAAAAGCATTTTGACCGAGATCTACACAGATCGTATCGTATTGTAATACCACGATTTCGTCCTTATCAATAAAAAATGGGTACCCCTTTTCCAGAAATCGATCATCATCGCATATTTCATATATTCTGTCTTTCCGGATCACATAATTGTCGATTGTGTCGATCGATTCTGACAAGGA
>DASVAM010000157.1:0-3075 GCA_036376375.1 Chitinophagaceae bacterium | reverse complement strand
TGAAACAGGTGATACTGTTCCCAAAATTATCGTGGCCAATTTCTTTTTTACGCATTGTGCCACCATTTGTCCCGGCATGACGATGAACATAAAAAAGTTGCAGGAGTCAATAAAGAAATCACAGAAAGTTGGTGACCGCACGGCGGACTTTGTGCAATTCCTTTCATTCAGTGTGGATCCCGATCGTGATTCTGTTGCGGCTTTAAAAAAATGGGCGGATCGTTTTCAAATAAATCCTGAGAACTGGTGGTTGCTGACCGGTGATAAGAAAACCATTTATGATCTTTCATTGAAGAACATGAATCTTTCTGTCCAGGACCCGCAGGGTGTCGATACCGGTTTTTTTCATACTGATATAGTAGTATTGATCGACCGGGACCGGGTGATAAGAATGCCCAGAGATGAATTTGGAAACCCAAGAACTTACCATGCCGTCGATGAAACGGATCTTAGTCGGCTTTCCGAAGACATCGTTCTATTGATGCTGGAAAAAGACAAGAAGAAGAAAAGTTTTTTTGCAGGTAAGCTTGAATTACTGGGTATTGTTTTTTTACTGGCATTGGTTGGTCTCGGGATATTTTTGACCGCATTAAGAAAAGCAAAGAACAAATAAGCTATGTTGGATGCCGCCTGGAATAAGAATGACAGAAAAGCGAAAGGGCTGATCATTGCAGTTTCTGTGATCGTTTTTATTACGATCACTGTGTTGAGCAGGGTAAAACTGGAAGTAGAATTAGGATTTGATGAGCATCTTTTTGCAAAGATCAATGCAGTCATTAATTCAACCGTCTCCGTTTTATTGCTGGTAGGTTTCATAGCCGTGAGAAACAGGAACTATTTATTGCATAAAAGAATTATGATCACTGCTATCATTCTTTCCTGTTTGTTCCTCGTTAGCTATATCTGCCATCATTTATTTACCGGTGAAACAAAATTCGGCGGAACAGGAACGATCCGTTATGTCTATTATTTTATTTTAGGAACGCATATCGTACTTGCCGGTATCATACTTCCTTTTATTTTATTTACTGCTTATCGTTCCATGATCGGGGAATATGCAAGGCATAAAAAATTGGCAAGGATCACCTGGCCCATCTGGTTTTATGTGGCAGTTACGGGGGTGGTTGTTTATTTTATGATCAGTCCGTATTATAATTGATTAACTGGGTAATTTGATAAGCCTCACATTTCACTTAAAGTTTGTTATGTTATTAAAGTTAATATTTACTACGTCCGTTTATTTGTGTGTCTGTTCCACCGCATTTGCTAAGAATAAATTTTTACTTTCCGGAAAATTGCCGCTTGGGTATGAAAATGTAGAAATAAAGCTCATATTCGACAATCCTTCAATCTCACCAATAATATCAAAGGCGAAACAATCGAAATTTTCAATATCGGGTGAGATTGATGAGAAGTATGAACACATCACCCTATTAGTAATAAATGACGGCAAAACAATTGCTTGGAAAGATTTTTTTATCAAAAGCGACAAAATGCAAATAGAAATTCTGGGCTTTCAAGACCAAGAGCTGCGAAATCAAATATTATATACAAACATACCCTTTGTGGAGGAGCAGAAAATATATGAGGATCTAATGAAAAAAAATAAAGACAGTGTTGTAAAGTCGTTTGATTTAATGATGAAAGTAGAGAGGGGTTACACAAAGGGATTAAACTTAGATTCTCTTAGGATGGTAGTAAGGAATTTAAAAGAAAAAGCAACAACAAAACGAATTGAGTTTATCAGAACAATTAGTAATACATATTTTGGGCTGTACTTATTCAACCGGGATATTCTCAATAAAATTACTTATTCATATATGATGTCGCCAGATAGTCTTATGGCTATCTACAACGTGTTTGACGAAACTCAGAAACAAACAAAACTGGGAAAATCCATTAATGAATATTTGAAGAAAAGACAATCATTATCAATCGGTAATATTTTACCGGATTTTTCGTTTGTGACGGACAGGGGTGAAAATTTGGCCTTGTCGAATTTCCGCGACAAAAAATTTGTACTTCTTTGTTTTTGGGACGCCGGTTGTCTTCCGTGTATAAAAAATTTTCCGTTGTTAATAAAATTGGCCAAAGATCATGAGGATAAAGAATTACAGCTGCTTTCTGTTTCTATTGATAGCAATGAAACACAATGGCAAAAGGCATTAAGAAAATATAATTTACCTTGGTTGCAAACCTGTGATCTGCCCGATTACGTAAAAGATGCCAAAATAAGGTCTTTATATAATGTCAATTATATACCGCAATATTTTTTGTTAGATAAAGAGGGACGATTAATCTATCATAACACCCAGGTGAACGATGATGAGGAGTATACTATGTTGCAGGAAAAACTAGCACAAGTTCTTTATTAGTTTTATAAAATTAGTGTGAAGTGAGGCTTTGATTTTTTCAGAATCTAAAGACCTAATTCTTTCACCGGATCCCAAAAATGCTTTTCAAAATCAACGATCTTATCATTCTTCACTTTTATTCCTTCTTTTCTCAATGATCTTTCCATCGATCCGGGTGGAGAAAAATGATGTTTACCACTTAACAGGCCAATGCGATTCACTACTCGATGAGCCGGTACTTTTGGTTTTACTCTTCCTGCGCCATTCATTGCCCAGCCAACCATTCTTGCTGATGATTTTGCGCCGAGACAAGCAGCAATAGCACCATAAGAGGTCACTTTCCCTTTTGGAATTTGCCTTGCTACTTCGTAAACAAGCTCAAAAAAACTTTCATCTTTTTGCCCGGAAGGCTTTACTGGCTTTAGTCTTGCCATTTCCTAAAGATAGAGAACCGGTACTTCTCGTAAATCATTTATTGGATGCGATTGCAGCGCCAGTAACCGGCTTTGCTTTTCGGAGATAATACAATTCACCTTTGCTGGATGAAAAGTGGACCGTACGATCTTCATCAACAAAAAGTTGCCATTTGATCAGGCTGTCATTCACGATCTCCAATAGAGTTTTTACGCTAACGGTTGAACTGCTGTCACTGGTCGAAAAATCAAACCAGATAGGAGATTTTTGGAAATCTATTTTATAATCAGTAAGCTTTTTTTTCTCA
>DASVAM010000152.1:0-5688 GCA_036376375.1 Chitinophagaceae bacterium | reverse complement strand
GTGTGAATAACAGGAGCGATTACACCACCGGTCAGCCATTCGGAAAATGGCGGAGCGGCTTCCATTCTTACTCGGGTTATAAGCTGAGTTGCGTCATCGCCGATCGGTTCTAAAACAAAGGCCCATGTCATCTTAAATGGCCCGTTCAACCGGGTTGTTTCTCCACCGATAATAAGATGCTGTTCTTTGCTGACAGTCAGGACATCAAAAAAGCCGTCACCTTTTGGAGTTGCCCACAGCTTATCCCCTTCTCGTCTGTCGGTCCACCTGGTTTCAATATGATCGATAGATGGTTTACCGTCATTATCCAGCGCATCTATACTGTACCAACCGGCCCGGTCACATCCCAGCTGCATAAGGTAAGACCAGACCAGTTTCGCAGGTGCTTCGATATCTATCGTATGAGTTAATTGGTATTTACTATGGATGAGAAGATCATCGCCCGGCAAGATCCTTTCGCTTTCATCTGGTCTTTTAAATTTCCCCAGCAAATTCTCAAGGTGATGCATCATTGACCGGCGGATCATTTTCGAACCGATGCCGATAAAACTATAATACTGGTTTAGCTTTTTCCAGCTTAACTCATCTGTTGCAGTGGTTCTTAATTCGATGCCAATGGTGCTTCCGTTTTTATAAGGTTCTACTGAAATATTCCAGGCTAGTTTTCCATAACCGGGTGTATCGAAGTGGATAAATTCACGCGGAGTTACTTTTACAAAGGGAATATTTAGTCGCCAGAATTTACCGGCTGAGGCCACAACCACTTCTTTACCTTGCTGTTCTTCCGCAATAAAAAAACCGGTGCCGTGATCCGTAATCTGATCCACGCCCAACCGCCGGTCTTTTCCCTTCAATTTACCCTGGATCGCATCCGGCAGTGTTCGTATATCAAATAACAGTTTGACAAGGGGAACTTTGCTCATATCAAGGTGCCGCACAGTCTCCCACGCTGTTTCAGGATCCGCCTTTACAAAAATCCGATAAACCTCCGTGTGACGGGGGTTAGGAAGATATTTCTGAATAAGTCGCATAGACTTCGATTTAACATCCGTAAACCTAGATTTTTTCTTATTCCTGGAAAATGAGGCACATCACGCAGAACTATGATTTCAATAAACGATTCCTGTATTAAATCAGAATGAAGACCAGCTTGTGGAAATGAATAGAGTTCTCTGATTTATTGCCATGCGATGAATGAAAGCAATATAGCTGTCAATTGAATCGGCCCGGGAGGATAAATATCATATTGATGGAGTAGTTGAGACCCTGCCGGTTGTAAATGGCCATTGCACAATAACCAGATCAGAGATCCTTTTTCCTAAAAACATTCAATGCCCACCAGAGAGGAAGAATGACCCAGGCTGCCATGATACCCATTGTAAATAATATACCGGAAGTACTTCCAAAAAAGTCCTTATACAAAGCACCTGTATAACCCATCAAAGCGCTGACGTCCATTTTAAGCATTATGGAAATGCGGCCCAGATCGATCGGGTTTAATGCAGAAAGGACAAGCGTAGCTTTTTCGAGCGGATAGTCGCTAAAACTAAACAGGATCAGCAGTACCAATCCATCATAGATCAATGCAAAGTAAAACCAAAGTAAAAGGGCGAATCCGATCCCTCTTGCCTTATCTCTTGCTTTTACTGAGGTCAGGAACGCCAAAGAAGTAAATACAAGCGTTAACGATATGCCGGTAAATAACAGAGAAAAACCAACACTATCGGGTGAATACAGTATAACGGGAACACCGAGGCCGATCAGAAGACTGCTGATCAGTGAAAGGCTAACTCCCGAATACTCACTCAGCAGTATTTTTTGCCTGCTCATCGGCTGGGAAAGCATCAGCTCAATAAATTCATAAGAATTGTAATAATGAATTGTGGTAAATATCATGCTGATCAAAGGCACCACGATCAGGATAATATTTAACAGGCTTAAAATTGCTTTACTGCTATTCTCCTCCATGTTGAATAAGCTAAAAGAAACAATAAAAAGAAAGGCGGTGTAAGCAAGGATCACTTTATTTCTTACAATATCATAAAGAACATATTTTGATAACTTAAACATATCAGGAGTTGTTCGTTAATTAATTCTATTTTCTTTTTTTACCTCAAACATTCTATCGATCCATTCGCTGTTAAATCTTTCTCCCTTCATTATTCTTGCAATGGCTTTACCGAGTTTTATTTCGCCGGTTTCTTCACGCAACTGCTCTATCTCTTTAAAAAATTCCAATTTGCCTTCCTGTAAATACATAATATGCGTCGTCAATTCATCCAGGTCACTTAAAATATGTGAGGTAATAAGAATGAGTTTATTCTTATTTTTTTCCTTTACGATCTTCTCTTTTAAAATTTCTGAGGATAACGGGTCCAGCCCGGCCGTTGGTTCATCCAGTATCAGGACATCCGGATCGAAAAGAAAAGCAACGGCTGCGCTCACTTTTTGCCGGGTACCACCGGAAAGTGTTCGCATCGGTTTGTCGAAAATTTTATCCAGCCCAAATTTCTCAATCAATTCTTCATCTGATTTTCCGGATGACGCTTCGCGGATATCCTTTAGCATCTTAAAAAGCTGTCTCACTTTCATATTATCCGGATAACGACCGATCTGCGGCATATAACCGATCTGTGACCGATAAGATGGATCACCATTGATAGGTGTATTATTAAAAAATATTTTTCCACTATCACACTTTACCATTCCGAGTATGGATTTTATCAATGTTGTTTTGCCAGAACCATTGGGGCCAATTAAAGAAATTACCTGGCCTTTTTCAAATTGCACATTGATATTGTCTAATGCAAGTAGCTTTTTAAATTTCTTGGTTATATGTTCGATCCGGATCATAATTTAACGGGCTTTATCATTGGTTTATCGTCAATAAGGTTTTCAGGTGTCAGGCTTGGTATCGCTTTTTCAGCTTTGTCCAGCAACGAAACCATAAAACTTCGCAGCAATATCAAAGAATTTGGATTTTGCTCAACGATCATTGAATACATACTTACGGGATGATACGGTACATCCCCCACGCCGTCCCTATTCCGGTCGTATCCCTCGTATTTATCCCAGTAATTATTATAAAACTTATTCAATACCATTGTGCCATTTGTGGTTACATCAAAACTATTTCCATAAAAATTGTTTTGGTAAAAATTATTATCATCACAACTGGCCTGCACTTTTATGGCCCACCCATTTTCTTTGAAAATATTTTTGTGAATATTTATCCTGCTGCTGCCTTCCATGTGAATCCCGACAGAATTTTTTAGGAATGAATTGTTTTGCACGTCGCTATCAGTAATATCCTTTAATAAGATTCCATAAGAGGAAGGCCCCCAGTTCAGTTCAAATCTGTTCCCCTGCATTTTTACTTTTTGGGAATACATGACTGCAACACCGGCCCCGTTATTTTTAAACGTATTATTTAAATACGTATCACTGTTAGAGAACATGAAATGAAGACCATAACGAATATTTTTTTCACTCAGGTTTTTCCGTATTATCGATGCAGTCACGAATTCAAAATAGATCCCGTCCCGATGACCTGTAATATGATTATTTTCTATCAGTGCATTGTTGCATTTCCAAAGATGAATGCCATTGCCGGTGTTTTGTTCGGAGGATGGAGAGCCTGAAATGGTATTATTTCTAATCGTAATAAATGAAGAATTTGAAAAATGGATGCCAAAATAAGAATCAATAACCCTGTTATTTTCAACTACGATATTTTTAGCGTCGATCACTTTTACTGAAGCAAAATCGTTCATGGCAGATTGGCCGCAGTTTTGAAAGTAAAACCCTTTAATAACAATACCGGCACCACTGACGGTCAATATTTCATACTTTTTTTCGCCGTCGATCACGGGAAATTCCCGACCAATAAGAACGATATTCTTACTGATAACCAGGTTACCTTCTTTGTAAGTCCCTGGTAGTACAATTATGGTATCGTGGTCCTTTGCTAATTCAACCGCTTTACGAATAGAAGTAATGGCGTGGCTTTTCCCAACTACTATTGTATGAGCTAAAACTGTTGTAGAAAGGACAATCGTTGGTAATATGATTAGAAACCTGAACATTTTTTATTCGATCCGTTGATATAATTCGGCCCATGATAAAGTCTCACCCTGGACAACCTTGCTGGCAGCTTCAACATTTGAAAAGGCTGCTATATTGAAACCCATTGGGCTTTTTACGGCCTCACCGCTCATAAAGATTGCTTTATCAGTAGTAATAAAATCATCTTTCTTTTCATAGTTTACGGCCAATGTCTGGCGAATATCTTTTTGTTCAATGCCACCAGATTTAATGAAATTGATCATACAGCCGATGTCATCAAACTTAAAGATCTTTCCTTTTTTGGTGATCACTTCTCCCCCGAACCGCTCATCAGCAATTCCCATTTTACATACATGGCAAATATCCTTTCCTATCCTTAATGGTTCAGGTTCCGCAGAACATGATGCAAGAAAAAATAACATAAATGAGGTGACCAATGCTGACGAAAGTTTTATATTCCTTTTTCGGGCCCGGTACCAATCTAAGAACCAAACAAGGATAATTATCGATGCCGCGATGATGATGATCCATCCGCCAATATCGGGATATGAATACGCATCAAAATTCAGTAATCGCTTATGACCAATCATTGGTGGCTGATAAGAAAGACCGGGAACTTTAATAGGTGCAGTATCATCGAGATTATGGCCATATTCATAACCCCAACGATAATAGTCATACATCGCGAAAAATCCACCAAATAATGTAAATATGATATACCAGAACAGAACTTTTCTATTGCCAATAGCAGCGATCACCAATCCAAGCAAAATATAAAAACCAACTATATAACCAAGAAATTCAAATTCAGGAAACATGGCCACACTGATCTTTCTCATCCCGATATAGTGATTCAAGCCGTTGATCACGTCAATATCCCCCGTAATATTATTCAACCAGATCTTCATGATCAGCCCTTCAGGATATTGCGGCGCAAAGAGGGTGATTTGCCATATTGGTACAAAATAAACTGCGATCAGTGATAACGATGCTATGGCTACGATAATCCTTTCTATTTTAGTCAGCCTGTTCATTTTTTTCTTTTTAAATGGGCCGGCTCTTCACCGGCCCTATGAAACAGAAAACAATTTGCCCTTTAATTCTTTGCAGGTGGAAGCAATACTGCATCGACTACGTGAATGATGCCATTGGCTGCAGGAATTGACGCAATAACATTCGCAGCGCCATTTACCATTACTTTCCCATCTTTGACACTTAGCGTAATATCATCCAGATTGGCCATATTAATTTTTTGACCATCCTGCATATTCTCAGTTTTATAAACTCCTACCGCTACATGGTACTCCAGTATATTCTGCAGGTCAGCCTTCTTGTCATCTTTCATTAATCCATCCAGCGTACCTGCAGGTAACTTATTAAATGCTTCATTTGTTGGTGCAAATACAGTAAATGGTCCTGCATTGGAAAGATCATCCACATAATCAGCCTGTTTTAAAGCAGCAACCAGTGTCGTATGATCACTTGAACCTACTGCGATCTTTACAACATCTTTTTGTGAAACATCGTCCTTTACAGCTTCCTGTCCGCCACTCTTTGCGGTCGCCTCTTCAGCTTCTGTTGATGCAGATTCCGTTGAACTATTGCATGCACTGAAAATCAAGA
>DASVAM010000091.1:0-3529 GCA_036376375.1 Chitinophagaceae bacterium | reverse complement strand
TTGGGAGTGCAAAAATACAGGTCAAACGCCTTTGAGCCAAAAGTTTTTAAGATTCAGGCTCAAATAATTTCTTGGCAAAGATGTTGATAAGTTATAGTCTGGATCATAAAAGGCTTTAAAAGCAACCCTTTATCCCAAAAGGTCGATAAGTAACCATTAAAAGGAAATCACTCACTTCGCATGGATCAGGAAAAATCATCCGTTGAAATAACCAATACTTTTCCGAAGACGCCTGAAATGATCGTTATCAAAGGGCGGCAAGACGAATTTGTTTCTCTTCCGATGACCTCTTTGCAGACCAAACTTACAAGGTTCGCAAACATAAAGATTGCAGCTACCTTACCACTTAGGCTTCCACTCGACAACATCGCAAAAAAAGTTGTTAAACGATCAGTAGATATTTTTTTGTCGATGATTGTTATCGGGGGCATATTGAGCTGGCTAATCCCAATCCTTGCCGTATTGATCAAACTTGATTCAAAAGGTCCCGTTTTCTTTTTACAAAAAAGAAACAAAAGGGGAGGAAAGACTTTTAGCTGTATTAAGTTCAGGTCGATGTTTCAAAATGAAGACGCGGATTGGCTGCAGGCTTCGGCAAATGATGAAAGGATAACAAGGCTCGGAAGGTTTTTACGAAATCATTACCTCGATGAGCTGCCGCAGTTCTTTAATGTCTTCGTGGGGGATATGTCTATCGTAGGTCCCCGGCCGCACATGGTGAGTGATAATAATAAGTATGAAGAATTAATTGAATTTTACGATTACCGGCATAAAGTAAAGCCCGGAATTACGGGTCTTTCACAGGCGATGGGCTATGTGGGTGAAACCAGGAATTTACAGGCCATGAGAGATCGTGTTCATCTTGATATCTTTTATGTTCGCCATTGGTCGCTACGACTCGATCTGAAGATACTATGGAGCACGTTTCAGAAAATTGCAGGATTTTGATCCAATGTTTTCTACTGCTAACTTTCACTTCTTTCAAAAAAATAATTAGGATTATCTTCCTGCTCTCATTTTCTTAAAGCGATTGAAAGAAAAATTCAAACATATTCTGTCTGTGCTTTCACCAGGTGAGAGAAGGCAGTTTTGGCTACAGATCCTCCTCAATATTTTTATCAGTATTGCAGATGTTGCTTTATTGGCAATATTACTTCTTGTCATAAACTTCTATATAAATAGCGCTGTTGAAGGACTTGGCTTCTTACCTCCGTGGATGCTCGATAACGGGTCAATAGCCTTGATCGGTTTTTTTCTAATTCTCTTCAGTATCAAGAACCTGCTGGCTATTTTGATCACGAATGCACAATTCAAATTTAGCGGGCAGGTAGCCGTCAGAATTTCCAGTCAAAAATTAAATAAATATCTTAACGGAAGTTTCAATGAGTATATAAATATTGATTCAGCGGAACATATTCGCAAAATTGCATTACAACCATTTGAGTTTTGCCAGCACATCCTTAGTGGCATTCAACAAATAATCATACAGTCATTTCTTATTTTGCTGACAATAATAGCAATCCTCTTATTCAATCCGAAATTGTTTCTTCTATTGTTTGTGACGTTGCTGCCGCCGGTAATACTTGTGTTCTTTTTTATTAAGCGAAAGGTGGCTGCCGGAAAAAAGAATATTCATTCTGCCAATGAAAATTCTTTTCGTTACTTGCTCGATGCGCTAAAAGGATATGTGGAAAGCAACATTTACGGTCGTAATGATTTCTTTCTGCACCGTTTTACAGAGGCAAGACAACAATTCAGCAGGTATTTATTCAGTTCTCTTTCTATCCAGGCAATGCCGGCCCGTATCATTGAAGCTTTTGCGGTGCTTGGCTTATTTATTCTTATTGCTATTATGAAATGGACGGGTAGTAATGAAAATTTTCCACTTATAACTATTGGTGCTTTTATGGCCGGCGCCTACAAGATCATTCCTGGAATTGTGAGGATCATTAATGCCGCGGGACAAATGAAAGCTTATGAATTCCCGGTAGATGATCTTAAAGTCAATGAAAACCCTGAAAAGGGGAAGAATCAGGTCATTCAATCAGGACCCGTTCATTCAATTGAATTCAGAAATATTGACTTCAGTTATGATGGGGTGAAAGTGTTGGATAATTTGTGTTTTAAAATAAAAAAAGGCGATTTTGTTGGCATTACAGGAAAATCAGGGAAAGGAAAAACAACGATCTTAAATATAATGCTTGGATTTATTACTGCGGAAAAGGGAAGGGTGTTAATAAATGAAGAACCCATTTCATTTAGATCGATCAAAGATCACTGGGCAAGTATTTCTTATGTTCGTCAGCAGCCATTCCTGATCCATGATACTATTCTGAAAAATATAATTTTGGAAGAAGTGAAGCAAAACGACAGGAAACTGGATAATGTCTTAGAGGTTTCAGGGCTGCATAATTTTATTCGTCAGTCGGCAGAAGGACTTAATAAAACGATCACCGAAAATGGAAGGAATATCAGCGGGGGTCAGCAACAGCGCATTACGATTGCCCGGGCATTGTATAAGAATGCGAATATTATCATGTTGGATGAAGCCTTTAATGAATTAGATGAAGCCTCGACTTTTTCATTACTCAATCGCTTTAAAGAGCTATCTGCGTCCGGACACATCGTGATCATGGTTACTCATGACAGCAAGAGCCTTTCTTATTGTAATAAAATAATCTCATTGGATGGACAGTAACGAGAAAACATTGGTGATCCTTACGCCGGCATTTCCTGCCAATGAGACCGAGGAAAATTGGGTGCATTCGCTGCAATTATTTTTACATTCAGTAAAAAAGCAATTGCCCGGAATAAGGATAAACGTGCTAAGTTTTATTTATCCGCACAAAATGTCAAATTATCAATGGCATGGGGTCAAGGTTTTCAGCTTTGATGGTATGAAGTACAGAAAATATAGACGTCCTTTATTATGGAGAAAAATCTGGAAAAAGCTCAGCGAGATAAATAAGCAACAAGAGATCGGAGCTATATTGAGTATCTGGTGCGGCGAGTGTGCTTTGGTGGGAAAATATTTTGGGAAAAATCATTCAATAAAATTTTCTGCATGGATCTGCGGACAGGATGCACGAAAGAAAAATAAGATAGTAAAGCTTATTCGTCCCCGGCCAAATGAATTAATTGCCAAATCAGATTTTTTGGCAGACGAATTTTACAGGAATCATCATATAAGGCCCGCTTATCTTATTCCGAACGGGATCGATGTTTCTTTGTTTGGGCAATCTGGAGAAAGAAATATCGATATATTGGGCGCGGGATCGCTTAGCTTTCTGAAGCAATACGACATTTTTTTAGAGGTGATTGCGGGTCTGAAAACAAAGATGCCGGGGATAAAAGCAGTCCTGTGTGGAGACGGGGAACATGCCGATGGTATCAAAAAGATGCGGGAAGATTTTTCATTGCAACAGACCTTGTCACTTCCCGGTATGCTCACGATAACGGAGACTATCGGGCTTATGCAAAGAGCAAAAATATTGTTGCATCCTTCTGCTTATGAAGGATTCAGCATGGC
>DASVAM010000082.1:0-6315 GCA_036376375.1 Chitinophagaceae bacterium | reverse complement strand
GCCTTTGTCAATGAGAAAACAAAATTTGAAAAAAAATATCTCACCGATAAAAAGGGCTGGTGGAATTTTACGTTGCCTGTCGATACCGATGGCGACGGAGATCTTGATTTGATCGCCGGAAACCTTGGTTTGAATAATCGTTTAAAGGCTACCGAACAATACCCGGTTCGTCTTTACTATAACGATTTTGACGGTAATGGTAAAAGGGAACAGGTACTTACCTATTATCTCCAGAACAAAGAAACACCCTTTGCTACCAAAGACGAATTGGTAAAGCAGGTGCCGGAGCTCAAGAAGAAATATTTATACGCTGAAGATTTTGCAAAAGCGTCCCTGCAGGAGATCTTCAAAAAGGATAAATTCAGGTCTGCCGATGTTCTTACTGCAAACTATTTTTCCAATGTTGTTTTGATCAATAATGGTAACTGGAACTTTATCTTGAAGGAATTACCCTGGGAAGCACAGCTCTCACCCTACCGGGACGCAGCTATAGCGGATGTGAATAATGACAAACAGCCGGATGTCTTACTGGCCGGAAATTTTTATCCTAACAATATACAGATGGGCGAGTATAACGGTGATTATGGAACCGCATTATTAAATGACGGTAACGGGAATTTCAACTGTATAGCTTTAAACGGCTTTTCAATAAAAGGAGAAATAAGACATATCAGAAGGGTCCGGCTTGGTGAAAATGATGTATTCGTCTATGCAAGAAATAATGATAGCTTAAAAGTGGCGATCATTAGAAAATAGGGTAGTACAATTTTGTGATCCATTTTGTAGTGTCGGGTTCTTTTAGCCTGTCTGTCACCAACAACTGGTATGGAATAGCAGGCGAAGTATGTTTGTAGTCGTCGCGGTAGTTCTCAAGTTCGGTAAATGCCTTTTCAATTGTATACAATCCTCCTTGTATCTGTACCTCAAGAATATTTCCATTTTTTAAAAGAAACTTCGGAGCAAATTCCTCCGTTGCCGGCAACTCACGGTCAACAGGGATGGCTACCATCGCCTGGTAGTCAGCGCTGTCGATCACAGATACATTCAGCATAGGAAAATTTTTTTCTACTGCCGCATTTTTTTTAATGTAATCCTTAAGCTTTTGTATCATTACATCAATTTCCTGCGGACCGGGCTTGTGATCAAATGAACGTCGCGTAGAGATAAGAACCGAATCCTGTACGATTGTTTTTCTGACAACAATGCCGTAAATATTTTCCGGTACTTCGGCAAATTTTTTCAGGCTGATGAGAATTGTATGCAGATCTTTTTTGATCTCTTTAGCCCTTTTGTATTGCGAAAACCGTTTGAACGGATTTGTTCCGGTGAATAGTTCCAGGCTCCAATCAACAGACATTGAATCATCACCGTACGGTACAAGGTTCATCCGGGTGTCTAAGCTATCTTTTTCTTCAATTACTGAAAGGTCAAATGCGTTAAAAAAATGCCCATTGATAAGATAGGATCTTCCATCGTAGTGAAAGGTCGGTTCTTCCGGCCACCATTCATGCCAACTTGAATCATTTGACAGCAGTCGCGATACACCGGCTACGGTACCTTTTACGGGTACGGACTCATAAATTTTTATTTTGGCCGGAATAAACAAATAGATCGATACCACAAGGAATACAATGATGAGTCCAAGTCCGAATATTACTTTCTTCATATGAGGCACTAAAATTAAGTCAGCAAAAATAGGTTTGTTGATTTTAAAAAACCCTGGGAGATCGACCGAAAACTTTTGTGACTAAATGGTTAAAAAAGTGAAACAAATATCGGCTATCATTGTTATATTCAGGGTACATTTATAAAAATGTGGTTGGCAACAAACCGGTCTATGCGATTTTGTTTGCCGGTTCATTCTTGCTCATCGCCGCATTGTTCATTCTTTTAATCAGATCAGGTAAGCGGTCTGCTGATGCCGGGATCAGCTTTTCAACGGGACATTAAACAACTCATGAGATCGTTAAGCTACATATCACCCATATTGACCGCGCTGATTGTTGTTTGCTGTGACCCAAAAAATAAAGCAGCAGATTCTGACCAAAATAAGATCGAACGTAAATGGTGGAAGGAAGCAACTATTTACCAGATCTATCCCAGGAGTTTTAAGGACACAAATGGAGATGGTGTCGGGGATCTGAAGGGCATCCTGTCGAAACTGGACTATATAAAAAGCCTGGGTATTGATGCCGTATGGTTGAATCCTGTCTATGCTTCTCCCAATAAAGACAATGGTTATGATATCAGCGATTACGAGATGATACAGCCCCAGTTCGGAACAATGAGTGATTTTGATTCATTGGTAAAAGGCTTTCATGACAGGGGAATAAAAGTGATCATGGATATGGTGTTGAATCATTGCAGTAATGAACACAAATGGTTTAAAGAAGCCAGTACGTCAAGAAACAGCCCTTATTATAATTATTTTCATTGGTGGCCGGCAGAAAAAGGTGAGCCACCTTATCGCTTCAGCATCTTTGATGAAAAAGGATACGGTTGGGAATACAACAAACCGACCAACTCTTATTATCTGCATTACTTCGGCGATTTTCAACCTGACCTGAATTGGGAAAACCCCGGGCTACGCCAGGATATTTATCAAATGATGCGAAATTGGTGTGACAAAGGCGTAGACGGTTTTAGAATGGATGCATTGGCATTTATTTCAAAGGATACAACCTGGCCTGACTTACCAAAAGAGTACAATGGCAATTGGCCGTTGTATTATGCAAGCGGTCCGCATTTGCATGATTATATCCGGGAAATGAACCGCGAGGTGTTAAGTAAATATGATCTCGCAACAGTGGCTGAAGCAGTGGGTGATATTCAACGCGTAAAAAAATTTGTTGATGAAGATAGGCAGGAATTGAATATGGCCTACAATTTTGAAGCAATCGATTTTGGTTATTTACCGAAGGAGTACAAAATGCCTGATCCGAAGGGATATGGTCTTGTTCAATGGAAAAGGATTTTTTCAAAATGGGACAGTGCATTTCTTGATAAGGGATGGGGAACGATGTATCTCGCAAATCATGACCAGCCAAGAATGCTGACACGCTGGGGGAATGATTCTCCGGAATTCAGAGATTATTCTTCAAAGATGTTGACGACATTTATTCTTAGCATGAGAGGCACGCCGTATTATTATTTCGGTGACGAAATTGGAATGAGCAATATAAAATTTGACAATGTTGAACAATATAACGATGTTGAATTGCTCACCAACTATGCCCAGGTAAAAGCAAAAGGGGGTGACCTGAAAAGATTTCTGGAAGGAATGAAAATTTCAAGTCGTGATAATGGGCGTACACCGATGCAGTGGGACACAACAATGAATGGGGGATTCAGTGCTGGTAAACCATGGCTACCGCCAAATGAAAATTATAAAACTATCAATGTCGCGGCACAAGATAAAGATGCAAATAGCTGCCTGAACTATTTTCGAAAAATGCAAAAGTTGCGTAAGGAAAATGATGTGCTGGTCTATGGAAAGTTCAGACTAATTGATGTAGATAACCCCGATGTATTTGCTTATACAAGAGAAACAACGGGAATAAAAGTACTGGTGTTGTTGAATTTTAAGAGCAAAATGGCATCAGTCGATACGGGAATTGATTTGGGCAAGACAAAAGTTCTGATCAATAACTATTCAACCGCTTCAAAAGACGGTCAATTGAAACCATATGAAGCCGTGATCTATCAAATTCAATAATATGAATAGGAATTTAATTCTCTGGTCAATAACTGTGGCACTTGGTGGATTTTTATTTGGTATGGATGTAGCCGTGATATCTGGTGCAGAACAAGTGATACAAAAACTTTGGAATTTGAGTAAATGGATGCATGGCACCGCTATCGCCATGGCATTATATGGAACAATAGCCGGTGCCATCATCGGCAGTTTTCCTGCCAATAGATTTGGCCGAAAAAAAACATTGCTTTGGATCGGCATCATTTTTCTTATTTCATCAATAGGTGCAGCTATAGCGCAGGATGTCTACACTTTTATGGTTTTTAGATTTCTTGGTGGCTTTGCAATTGGAGCTTCTTCAGTTGTTGCTCCAATTTATATTTCTGAAATAGCTCCCCCTAAATATCGTGGAAGATTAGCAGCTTCCTTCCAATTAAATATAGTTGCAGGAATCCTATTTGCATATTTATCGAATTACTTATTACAGGGAGTAGGAGGAGAAGATGATTGGCGCTATATGTTGGGAGTAGTCGCCATTCCATCATTGTTATTTTCCATATTTATGCTATTTACGCCCGAAAGTCCGCGATGGCTGATCCTTTACAGGAACGATGAAGCTGAGGCAAGAAGAATCTTTGCAATGAGTGGCGCACCCGCAGATGAATTGACACACGAAATAAAAAACTCTGTGCGGCAACAAAAAAAAGAATCACTTTTCTCAGGAAAGTTCAACCGTTACATACTGCTTGCATTTTTAATTGCATTTTTTAACCAGCTGTCAGGGATCAATGCGATTATATATTTTGCTCCCAGGGTTTTTAAGATGGCCGGATTAGAAAAGAGTAGTGCCTTTCTTTCAAGTGTAGGTATTGGTGTTGTGAATTTTATTTTTACAATGGTCGGCTGGTATTTGATCGATCGACTTGGCAGAAGGACATTAATGTATATCGGCTCAATTGGATATATTGTTTCCTTGTCATTGATCGCATTTTCATTTTCGGGTGACACACATGGTGGCATCACCTGGTTTGTATTCCTGTTTATTGCTGCTCATGCGGTTGGACAGGGAGCAGTCATCTGGGTTTTCATTTCAGAAATCTTTCCAAATTCGGTTCGGGCAGCTGGAATGTCTTTGGGAAGTTTGACACATTGGTTTTTTGCGGCTCTGATATCTCAGACGTTTACATTTTTTGCGGAGTCGCCATCGATAGGTCCGACAATAATATTTGCATTTTTTGCAGGGATGATGGTGCTCCAGTTATTATTTGTCTGGAAGCTGATGCCGGAAACAAAAGGTATTACCCTGGAGAAAATGGGAACGACCATCGTTCATTAAAAATGATTTTCTCATGAATGAGGTAAATAAAAGCCTTCCGCCTGAAGCGGAGAGGTTTGGAGGGGCTTATGAACAAAATTCTTTGTATTGGAGAAGCATTGATCGATATGATCTGCACTGATAAAGGAAAAGCTTTGTCAGAGGGTGAGAATTTTTTGAAAAAGCCAGGCGGTGCGCCAACAAATGTTGCTGCGGCGATTGCCGCATTAGGCGGCAAAGTTGAACTGGCGGCCAAAGTTGGTAAAGACCCCTTTGGACAGCACCTGGTTGACGTGATGGATTCGTTTGGTGTCAGCACTAAATGGATGCTGCAGGATAAAAAATATTTTACCACGTTTGCTTTTGTATCGTTGATGGAGAATGGCGAACGGGATTTTTATTTTAACCGTGGGGCTGATGGACAATTGAGCCGCGATGAAGTTGATGCCATTGATCTTAAAGAGTTTTCCATCATTCATTTTGGTTCAGCCACTGCTTTCTTACCCGGGCCTCTGCAAATCGCTTATCAGAGCTTGCTTCAAAGATCTTTATCACAGGAAATATTTATCAGCTTCGATCCGAATTACCGGGGCTTATTATTTCAGCACGACAAACGATCTTTCATTGATCAAAGTTGGAATTTTTTAGACTGTTGTCATTTCTTTAAAGTAAGTGATGAAGAAGCGATGATGCTCACGGGTCGCTCAACCGTTACTGATGCTGCTAATGATTTTCTTTCAAGAACGACCGCCGTATTTGCCATCACGATTGGTAAGGATGGGGCATTGCTTGGGATGCATGGTGAAACGAAAATAATTCCCGGCATAAAAGTAAAACCTGTTGATACTACAGGTGCTGGTGATGCTTTTGTTGGTGCAGTGCTATATCAATTGGAAGGAAAATCATTGACAGAAATAAGGTCAATGACCTTGCCAGCCTGGGAAAAAATAGTGATCAATGGAAATAAAGCCGGTGCAAGAACATGTGAGTATATGGGTGCGATGGAAGCATTCAAACATTTAAGCAGCGATATCTTTCGCTAAGAGACTAAAGGAGAAAAAGAGAAAAAGAGAAAAGGAGAGGTATGAAAGAGCTTCTTATCTTATTTAGCAAACAGAACTAAAGAGAATAAAGGAGACTTGAAAGAACGCTTTAATCCCCCTTTCCCTGTCTGCCGACAGGCAGGCTTTTAAACTCTTAGCCTTCATTCAGGCTTTCCATACTTCGTAATCAGTGCCAGCAACACTCCATTGGTCCAGCCAAACCCATCCTGTCCCGGGTATTCACCACCACCAGCTTCGAGGTG
>DASVAM010000080.1:0-5127 GCA_036376375.1 Chitinophagaceae bacterium | reverse complement strand
TCGGGGGACTGCGAAGTCGGGAGTCGGTAGTCAATAATTCGGAGTCCTTTGAAGATTGATAATTGAGCATTGAGCATTGAACATTTTTAGAATGAATGAAAGAGACAAGTCCGATGAAAAAGTGAATTCAATTTATTTCATTGGTATCGGTGGAATTGGTATGAGTGCATTGGCGAGATACTTTCATTCAAAAGGTGCAAAGGTTAGTGGATATGATAAAACACCAAGTTCTTTAACAAAGGAATTAGAGCAGGAAGGAATGAGCATTCATTATGAAGAAAGGCTTGATCTCATTTCAAAAGATGCTGACTTGGTTGTGTACACACCAGCTGTTCCAAAGGAACACACAGAGCTGGTGTATTATCTGCAAAATGGTTACAAAGTGGTAAAGAGAAGTGATGTATTGCAAATAGCTACCGAAAGTTCTTTTAATATATGCATTGCAGGTACACACGGCAAAACAACGATCACCACGATGGTGGCTCATTTGTTAAGGCATACGGGCTATGGTTGTAATGCATTCCTGGGTGGTATTTCAGTGAATTACGATACAAATTTTTGGAGTAGTGAAAGAAATGTAAGTGTTGTTGAAGCCGATGAATACGACAGAAGCTTTTTGAAATTAAGTCCGGATGTTGCCATCATAACGGCGATGGATCCTGATCACCTGGATATCTATGGAACAGCTGAAGCAATGGAGCAGGCATTCATTGATTTCAGTGATAAAATCAAACCCGGGGGTTTATTGATCAGCAAGTTTGGATTAAAAAGAACAAAAGAGTTGAAAGGGGCAAGACGGCTGACTTATAGTGTTCAAAACAATGAGGCTGACGCACATGCTGAGAATATAAAGATGATAAATGGGAGTTATGAGTTTGACATCGTAATACGGGAGAGGAAAATTGAGAATGTGAGGTTAAATATTGGTGGAATGCATAATGCAGAAAATGCGGTAGCGGCCATAACTGTGGCAAGTTCTTTAAACATTGACGAAGAGAAGATCAAAGCCGCGGTAGCGGATTTCAAAGGAGTGAAAAGAAGGTTTGAGTATATCATTAAAACGAATGAGCTGGTTTTTATTGATGACTATGCTCATCACCCCGAAGAATTAAGAGCATTGATCAAGGGAGCCAGGTCTTTGTTCCGTAATAAAAAATGTACGGTGATATTTCAACCCCACCTGTACACGAGAACGAGAGACCTGGCCGATGGATTTGCAGAGGTGTTGGACATAGCGGATGAAGCGATACTACTCCCGATCTATCCGGCAAGAGAGTTGCCAATTGCAGGAGTGAGCAGTGAAATGATCCTTGAAAAAATGAAGAGTAAGAGTAAAAGAGTGTTGGATAAAGAAAAACTAAAAGAGTGGATAAAAAAAGATCTTAAAAGAAAAGGACAGGTTGTAATAACAGCAGGAGCAGGCGATATTGACCTGCTGGTTGAACCAATCAAAGAAATTTTGAAATAATTTTTGTGAATACAAAAGCGACAATACGGAAAATATTATTTGTGATGCTCTGGGTTTGCATTGGCGGCGGCATGTTAAGCCTGTTAATAGCGGCTATTGGTAAAAAGAAAAAAGAGGATTGTACTGATTACACCATTACAATTAATAACTCAGCGGATAATCTTTTCATAGATGCAAATGATATCAGGAAACTATTGAAAGCTGGCGCAGGTTCTGAAATAAAAGGTAAAAAGATATCCGATATAGATCTGAAAAAACTCGAACAACTTTTACGAGACAATATTTGGATCCGTAAAGCTGAAATGTGGTTTGACAATAGAAATGTTTTACATGTTCAGGTATATGAAAGAGAACCGATCGCAAGGATATTTACAACTGCCGGACATACTTTTTATATCGATAGTACCGAAAGAAGGCTGCCTCTTTCTGAAAAGCTAAGTGCAAGAGTGCCTGTTTTTACAGGATTTATTGATAAGAAAATTTATTCTGCTAAGGATAGCCTTTTATTAACAGATGTTAAAAAAGTAGCCACCTACATAAAGAACGATCCTTTATGGATGAGCCAGGTAGCACAGATAAATATTACGCCGGAAAGAAATTTTGAATTAAGCCCCGTTGTAGGCAACCATTTGATAAAGCTCGGAGACGCAAACGACCTTGAAAAGAAGTTCAGCCGATTGATCATCTTTTATAAGCAAGTGCTTGCGCAAAAAGGATTTGATTCATATAGCACAATTGATGTTCAATATTCAGGACAGGTAGTAGGAACAAGAAATGGGACTGACAAGAATAAAGTGGATACAGTCATGTTGAAAAAGCGGGTAGATGAAATGTTGAGGCAAATGCAAAAACAATATGACAGTGTTGCTGCTTTGAAACCGACTATTGAAAAACCAACAATAGGTGGATCACACGTAAGTACTAATGATTTGAGCGCCACCAGTCCGGAGGGACTCTCCAAAGGAGTCCTTCCGGACCTTCGGAGCACTCAATCTACTAACCCAAATGCTTTGAAAGCTGAATCCTTACCCTCTAAAAACCAAAATAAACCCAATGAAGACAAACCAAGAGCAGTAATGCCGAAAAGGAATTAGTTATGGATGATGAGTAATGAGTGGTGAATAATGAGTGGCCGGTAGTGAACCGTGAATAGTGTGTGAAATCATGCTGTTCATCCCCTCCAATGGAGGGGCTGCGGAAACTACAAATGAGGAAATGATCAAAAGGGGTGGGTTAAACAGATGAACAGAATTAAGGAACGTACCAGTGAGTGACACCACAGGCGATGAAGGAAGTTGCAAAAGTTGATAACATAAAAATTTAAATAAACTGAGGGGATTGCTTCGTTGCTACGCTCCTCGCAATAAACAACTAAAAACTACAATATCATGAACAACGAACAACCCATTATCGTCGGACTCGATATCGGTACAACCAAGATCGCTGTGATCGCCGGTCGAAAAAATGAATTTGGCAAACTGGAGATACTTGGATTTGGAAGAGCGAATAGCAATGGTGTAAAACATGGCCAGGTGCTGAATATTGATGAGACAATTAAAGCTATCAATGCAGCGCTTGAGAACTGCTTAGCTTCAAATCCGGGGTTAGAAATCAAAGAAGTGTATGTCGGCATCGCAGGACATCACATAAAGAGTTTGCAAACCCGCGGCGATATCGTTCGTCAGAATACGGAAGAAGAAATTACACGTAAGGAAATTGATCAGCTGGTAGCCGATCAATACAAAACTTATATTCCTGCAGGCGACCAGATCATTGATGTGATCCCACAGGAATTCACGATTGATAATTTTCAAAACATACCGAACCCGATCGGGTATGGTGGTGTAAAAGTCGGCGCAAACTTCCACATCATTACGGGTGATAAAAATGCGATCCGTAATATCAATCGAAGCGTCGAGAAAGCAAACCTTATAACAAAGGATCTCGTATTACAGCCGCTGGCATCTGCTGCTGCAGTAATGGGACAGGAAGATATGGAAGCCGGTGTTGCGATCGTTGACATAGGCGGCGGCACGACCGACCTTGCCGTTTTTTATGAGGGCATTTTGAAACACACAGCCGTTATTCCTTTCGCCGGGGAAAATATTACCAATGATATTAAAACTGGTCTGGGAGTTTTGAAAACACAGGCTGAACAAATGAAAGTCCAGTTTGGAAGTGCATTATCCAACGAAGCAAAAGCGAATGCATATATCACGATTCCAGGTTTACGTGGCATGCCTGCAAAAGAGATCAGTGTAAAAAATCTTGCAAACATTATACAAGCCCGTATGAGTGAGATACTTGATTTTGTTACGTATCATTTAAAACAAGTTGGTCTTGATAATAAAGCGTTGAATGGCGGCATTATTTTAACGGGTGGTGGTTCACAATTAAAACACATGATCCAGCTAACTGAATATGCAACGGGTTTGAATGCAAGAATCGGGTTCCCGAATGAACATCTTGCAGCCGGTCATATTGAAGAATTGGCAAAACCGACTTATTCAACTTGTATCGGTTTAATATTAAAAGGCTATGATGATTATGAACATAACCGCAAGCAATTTGAAAGAGATTTCAAAGTTGTTGAAGTGCCGGAGAGCCTGAGACAGGCAACTGTTGAAGAAACTGCTGCAGTAGAGGCAGCTGTCGCTGCTGATAAGATGACGAAGAGGAAAAATCTTACCGGTTTCTGGGACAAATTCAAAGACAGGCTGGTAGACCTGTTTAAAGAAGAGGAAGATCATCATTTGTAATTAACAATTAATAATTAAAAATTAATAATTACTAACCTAAAACGACTTTACCAGTCCCTCTGCTATGAGAGCGGTCGGGTGAGGTCATAAATTAAAACACATGATACATTTTGATTTGCCAAAAGAAAAATCATCGATCATTAAAGTGATTGGTGTTGGGGGTGGGGGAAGTAACGCAGTCAATCATATGTTTAGCCAGATGATTGAGGGTGTTAACTTCATCATCTGTAATACCGATGCACAGGCCATTGCGCAGAGCATGGTCCCCAACAGGATCCAGTTAGGGCCTCATCTTACGCAGGGTCTTGGCGCCGGCGCAAATCCTGAAATTGGAAGACAGGCCACTGAAGAATCATTAGAAGAGATCCGTCGCATTCTTGAAGTGAATACCAAAATGGCATTCATTACTGCCGGTATGGGTGGTGGCACTGGCACTGGCGGTGCCCCGATCATTTCTAAAATTTGTAAAGACCTCGGTATACTTACTGTCGGTATCGTTACAACTCCTTTTGCCTATGAAGGAAAGAAAAGAATTCAGCAGGCAGAAGAAGGAATAAAGAATTTGAAGCAGTATGTTGACACATTACTGGTGATCAGCAATGATAAACTCCGTCACCAGTTTGGCAATTTGAAAATGCGTGAGGCATTTGCAAAGGCTGACAATGTGTTGGCAACTGCTGCGAAATGTATCACTGATGTTATCACCACTACCGGCCAGATCAATGTCGACTTTGCTGATGTTTGTACCGTCATGAAGAACGGAGGCGTGGCTATTCTTGGAAGTGCAACAGCTTCCGGCGAGAACCGGGCACAAAAAGCAATTGAGGAGGCTTTGAATTCTCCATTGCTGAATGATAATGATATCCGGGGCGCTAAATGGATACTTATCAATATCAATTC
>DASVAM010000079.1:0-2259 GCA_036376375.1 Chitinophagaceae bacterium | reverse complement strand
TCCTTTGTCTTTAAGATCTTCGATAAAATCGCCCATACCATATTCATCATCTGTCAATTCAAATTTTTTGTCAAGTTCGTTCATCCAGCTTAATGCTTCGGAAAGTTCGCCGTTCGTATAGGTGAGTAACTGCATGAACATGTCAAGCAGTTGTTCAAACCGCGACTTTCCTCCTTCATTCGGATCAAATTTTTTAAAATGATGACCAATCATTCAATTTAAGATTTTCGATTTTAGATTGCAGATTTGGCATCTGAATGCAAAACCACTTAGCAAATTACAACTTTATTCATTCTGGAATAGCGTTAAATAAAAAACCTCTCCAACGGGCGGAAAGGTCTCTTATTTTTTTATTGTAAACTGTTAGTGTGCTTCTGGTGAATCCGGCTTCATTAGTCTGGTGGTATCTGGATTCAAGTTTAATAAAGGTGAATCCAGTTTTTTGTTCATTGTATCCTTTGCGGCCGGGTTATAGTCGGTTTCTGTCCTTTTCACGTATTGCTTCAAATTAAACAACTGTAAAATATCAACTGCCAAACCAGCTTGATTTTTTGAAAGATTGGCGCTTAAATAAGCATCAGCCTGGCGATTGGGCTGACCACCTTGTTGTTGCTGTAACTGTTCCATATATTTTTGCTGGCTATAGTTCATCAAAACACTTTCCACCTGTTGCTTTGTCATATCTCCAAGCGAGGCAAAATATTCGAGATGCTGATCAAAATCTTTGTTTAAAGCTGCATTGATCTTCTTTGCAAGATCTGTAGCACCGGATCCATAAGCGGCCTCCATTAATGCCCAACTTGCGCGGTTATGCATTTCATATCGGCTCGGGATGCCATATGGCATATTCGTATCAGGAATAAGCTGGTCGGCTTTTAATACAACCGCTTTTGCCGAATCCTTTTTTCCTCTTGCCAACAGCTCTCTTGCGAGGTCGGCAAAGGACTGGCGAATTTGATACAAATGCCTGCGATTCTCTTCATCAAAATAAACCCCCTTTACATCAGCATGCCCGTTCGTGAATTTTTTCATCATGTTCTCATACATTGGTTCCACATTGACGTCGGTGTTTGATTTCAGTGGTATGAGTCTGAAGGTAAGCCCTTCTCTTCTCAGGAATTGATTTAAACCCATTCCCACCTGCGTTGATGTAAAATAGATCGGTCTTTTCCATTGATTGGTCGCAATAATATTCAGGATGATCAGTTGATCTCTTGTTATTATACGATTCGGAAGTTCAAATAACATTTCGGTTGTCACCGGATCTTCATTGGTTACCGTTCCATTTTTTCTTACTAATGCAGTATCAACCGGAACTTTAAATTTATTTATTGGTAAAAATCTGGGATCAGCCTGGTTGCCGATCACATTTTTCATTACATCGTAAAGAGGGTAATACTGGTCCTGCGGCACCTTATCATTCGCCATGTATTGTAAATATTGCAGCTTGTCTCCGATGATCTGATCGGGACGCCAAATGACATCAATCGAATCACTTTCGTTTATTTTATAACGCAGTTGGTTGATATACCAATCAATTCCCAGCAAGCTGGTATTGACGATACGAATGTCGGGTCTTATTCTCTCCACTTCCTGTGCATACCACAACGGGTAGGTATCGTTGTCTCCAAAACAGAAGAGAATAGCATTGGGAGCACAACTCTCCAAATAATTTTTTGCATCGTCTCTTGCGAGCGTTTTCTTACTTCTGTCATGATCATCCCATTCCTGGTTGGCCATTAGAATTGGAGCGATCATACATAATACTGCGGCACCGATATTTATAAGCCGCTCATTTGTTCCTTTTGAAGAAATCGCTTTCAACAGGGCAGGTAAAGCCGCCGCCAATATTGCATAAATAGCAGTTATCATCAACGAGGTTTTAATAACCGCCGATCCTGGCAGGTAGGTCATGCTGAAAACCGAGATCATAAACGTAAGGACGGAGCCATACAGGATCGTATTGAATGAGTTTTGCTTTGTTTCCTTTGCCAGTTTCACAAGCGCGGTTACGGCTAACCCGATCCAGACCGCATAAGCATAAAATGAACCCACAAAGGCATAATCCCTTTCGCGTGGCTGATTACCCGGCATGTTCAGAAATAATCCAATCGCAATGCCCGTAAAGAAGAAAAGGAGGAAATTTACAACCCAGTCATTCTTTTTCTTTATAAAATGATAGACGCAGCCAAGCATGCCGAGCAGGAATGGAAGAAGATATAATTTATTGTTTGCTTTGTTTTCTTTTAAGCTATCGGG
>DASVAM010000072.1:0-2503 GCA_036376375.1 Chitinophagaceae bacterium | reverse complement strand
ACTAAAACAGGCCAACCGAAAGTCCGCCATAAAAATTTCTGCCCGCCGCGGCATTATAATAACGCCCCCCGGCAGCATTGATATCATTCCCAAGGCTATAGGTCACATCAAAAGCATTTTCAATCCCTGCAAACAGTTCAAGCTTGTTCTTTTTCTTAAGATCTTTCCGCCAACCTAATCTCGTCCCCAATAGATTATAGGCTGAAGCAAATTCACTATTTGCATCATTTAAAGGAATGGGATCGCTGTAATAGTAAGTCACGTTGAGGTAAAATCCCTGCTTCGAAGAAAAATCCGCCCCTGCTGCTACCGTGTTCTTTGCAACACTCGGTAATTTTTTTCCGCTATAATCATTGGTGAGTTGTTTAAATTCATTGTAAGTAAAATCGTTCCAGGTATGGCTGATCCAAATTTTTGAATTAGAAATAAAAGAACCGCGTGGCAGAATTAAATAAGAAGCCTGTGATTCGATCCCTTTTTGTTTTGTAGATCCTGCATTTGTAAAATAGTCACCATTGCTTGCATCCCGTCTTTGAACAATCGCATTTTTTAATTGATAATAAAAAACATTTATTTCAACATACAATTTTTTATCGAGCCAGCTGCTCTTAAACCCGGTCTCGTAATTGATCCCTTGCTCGGCATTCAGATCTGTACTTATTATGCTTGTGGACGGTAATACTTCGCCAACCGTTGGTGGTGAAAATCCTTTTGCAACACTTCCATACAAATAGAATTCATCAAAGATCTTTTTTGATATCGCCAATCGTGGAGCAGATTCATTTTCGTACGCTCTTTTTTGTTCGGGTAACGAGGGAATAGAAAGTCTTTTTATTTTAATGACCGCTCTGTTTAGACTAAGACCCGCGGTAATATTTATATCATGTTTGAGCCGCAGATCTGCTTGTCCAAAAATTGACCAGTTGCTATTATTGACATCGTCATTTGTTAATAAACTGCCTGGATTTCCGTTGACATTAGAATAAGTGGTGATATTAAAATAGCCTTGTTGTGCTTCAGCACCAAACACGATTTTTGTATCTTTCTTTTTTCCCGGTCTCCATGTAAAGACTGTTCTTCCGCCAAAATGTGGTTCATTTCTGGCTTCATAATTTCGAAAAGTTGGGTTTTTTATCGTTGAATAAGCGCCATAGAATACAAGGGTATTTTCAAAATGATCGTTGAATTCATAATGGTTATTTAATCCTCCGAACCATGTTTTTTGGTAGATGGCAGCCCTGGCCTTATCTGCGCTGGGAAAGGCTCCCGCAGCAGGTCTTGCCGCTTTAGGGTTCTTTTCATATTCCGCTTTTGTAAGGGCTCCGGGAGTCTCATAAAAAAGATCCCCATAAAGAATATTAAAACGCAACGTTTCCTTTTTACCGGCTTTTATTTGTGTTTGCCAGTTAAAAACATCTCTTTCCATTGAAGTGTGATCCCGGTATCCGTGACTTTGTTGATGTGAAAGATTAAATGTATTCCTCAGTCTTTCTTGTTCAAGATTGGCCTGGATATTTATTCCGGCAAGATCATAACTTCCGACGACCAGATTGGCCAATAGTTGGGTCGGCATTTGTTCCGGCACACTGTTGATCAAAATGGCTCCGCCGGTACCGGCGCCATATAAACTGCCTGCGGGACCTTTAATGATCTCTAAAGAATTAAAATTAAAAAAGCTAAGCTGATTCAAATAAGTATTTCCACCGGGATCGGTAAAAGGAATTCCATCCAAATACATTTTAATATTTCTTACCCCAAATGGAGATCGCAATGTGCTTCCTCTTACGTTCATTCGGTAGCTGCCCGGGGAACGTTCTTCCATCCGCACTCCCGGATTCGTATTCAGCGCAGGAAGAATATTGGTATTGTTGAACCGGTCGAGACGGCTTTTATTCACCTGGATTATAGCAGCAGGCACTTTTTTCAAGGCTTGGTTTTGTTCATAAGCTCTCACCACAACCTCACCAAGTGTTTGGGAAGAATCAACCGTTATTGTCTGTGAGTTTAAAAAATTGAATGCTGATAACCCTACCAGGCAGAGAGCAGTTTTTCGCATAGTATTGGTTTGCATACACAAAGCTAACCCTTTCTGATATCCTTGAGCAACAACTGGCAGCGGGTAAGCTGCCAGTCGTGCTTTTATAGTTATTAAATGGAATGTCGTATTAACATTTTTAAATTCAATAAACTTTACCTTGCAATGACCATTTTTTCAGTCCTGCTGATCTTTCCGTCGGTTCCTTTTATTGTTAATACATATACGCCATTGGGCAGATCATTTACATCTACTCGTGTAGCGAGGTCTTTGGTTTGCTTAGACATCATAAGTTTACCACTAATATCATATAATGATATCATGTTATTGGAAAGATCATAATTGTAAACTATGAAATAATTAATTGCCGGATTAGGATAAACATCTATGTTCTTATTTCTTGTATCATTGTGAATTTTACTTTCCGTGAGCAGTTGATTGTAGGTTCTTGCGCCGGCCGGAGGCTGA
>DASVAM010000044.1:0-8775 GCA_036376375.1 Chitinophagaceae bacterium | reverse complement strand
TGGTTTTAATGTGATCGCAAAATGGCAGGATGTAAATTATTACGAAGGCACCTTTGTTACTGGTTATTTGCCTGCATTTTGGTTTGTTGATGCACAAGTTAGTTATAAGATCACTAAATCAAAAAGTGTTATACGCATTGGCGGGACAAACATACTTAATCATTATGCAAGAACTGGTTATGGCAGTCCTTCCATTGGCGGCCTGTATTATGTAAGTTATGGATATAATCTGTTCTAAATAGGGAAGACCATCATCAACAAAAATCCCTCAACAACAATTGAGGGATTTTTTTAAAGTTTTTGATCTTACGCTTAACTAAGCTTCCACGATGATTGACCGATCCGGATACCATTGTGATAAAGACTTATTTTATAAACGCCTTTTTCAAAGTTTTCAGGCTCCAGGTCAAATTGTAATCGTTTGGCTTCACCCTTTTTATAGTCAAACAATAACTTACGGGTATACACTTTTTTTCCTTCAGATATTGTCTGGAAACTTCCTGCATCCCAAACTTCAGGATTGACAGATTTACCCGAAGGATCAGAAATTACAACAATGATCTCGGCATTTTGTGAACCTGTGCTGTTCTTTACAGTAAATGATGATTTGAATAAATTTGCCTCCTCCTGTTGTGTGGTCTCAACTTCCTTTTGATCAGACTGCACTTTATAGGCTGCAAAACGAATTGATGATGCAACAAAAATGGAGAGAGTATTATTTTTTTCTGATTGAATTTTATTGTTAACAGGAGCCTGCTTTTTGTTTTGCTGGTCGGCTTCATTACTTAGCTGGCTCCGGTCACCCATGGAATTTTTATCTTCCCGATTTAATACTAAGACTTCGTTTTCCAGCTCAATCATTCTTTTTTGAAGCGTGTCAATCTTCATTTTAACAGCATCAAATTCTTGTTTGGAAATATCTTCCTGGGCCAGGATATTGCCGATATCGCGCCTGAGTTGATTTACTGCAAAAAACTTTTGCATCCAGAGGCTATCTGATGATGTATTTTTTACAGTATCAGTCCGGATTTTATGGGGGTCCAATCGATCGAGAATTTGGATATAGAAAACTCTGATTGAATCGGAAACGGCTTTTGATATGGCGGACGTGTCTTTTACAAAAACTTGACTGGTGTGGATTGAATATTGGCTTTTGTCGTATATATGATAAGCCCAGGTAATAACGAGACCTGCTGCAAGAAGGGCCAATAGGATGGATTTATTATCTCTCATTCGCGGGGTCAAGCTAACTAATTATTGAAAACAATAAACGCCGGCCTTGCCAATGTGGAAAAATGGCAGGCTTCTCGTGAAATGACCCATAAAAAAGTCCCCCGATTAGATCAGGGGACTGTAATGAATATTGGATCAACAACTTTATCTATGATTAGCTAAATAATCCACCTTTTTTCAATGTTGTTACGCCTTCACCAATTTTGAAACCATTATGAAAAACCTGGATCTTATAATCACCCACCTGGAATTTCTCTTGTGTCAAGGGAAGCTGCACGTTCTGACGCTTACCCTGCTCATAAGGAACTGTAAGCTTAGAAGTGAAATTCTTATCACCTTCTTCCCTGGTTGTAAATGTACCGCCGGTAGCTTCAGAGATTACTTTTCCGTCAGGAGATGTTACGATGATATACATATCAGCCGGACCACTTTTTGCAATCCTGTTTTCTACATCGAATGACACCACCAGCTTGTCTACTCTTTTTGCAGTAGTAGTTTCTTTCTCTTTGTCACCCTTTGTCTTTATGGGTGTGATCGCAATGTTGCTGGCGCTGAAAGTAGAACCAACATCAACTGTTTCTTCCAATACTTTCTTCTCTGCCTGTGTTGTGGTAAGGTTTGCCGTTAAAGTATCTTTTTCGATAATTAACTGGGCTTTTTCGGCTGTCAAAGTCTGATTTTCGCCTGTCAGCCTTGCGTTTTCAGCCTGGAGCGTTTCGATCTGCCCATTGAGCTCTTCGATCAATGTTTTTGCCCTGGCAAGTTCAGCAGATGTAGCATTCCTCTTTTTCAAAATGCTGTTGATCTCGCCTTTTAGCTTTGAAATTTCAGCTTGCTTGCCAGTCAATTTACCAGAAAGGTCATTGTTAGCAACGGTAACTGAATCATACTTGTCAAGTGTGAATTTGTAAAGAGATTCCAATGAATCGCGCTGACTCATATAATGAACGCCTTCCTCAGTTTTTGAGAGGATCTCTTTGTCTGATCTGTTTATTTTCATCAGAAAATAAGCCCATGAACCCAGCAGCGCAACTGCCAGCAGACCAATAACGATGTTTTTTGAATTGCTGCTCCTTTGCGGTGTTGTCGTAGGCGTAGCAGATGGATAATTTGTGTTTGTCATTTTTATTTGAATTTTACAGTTTCAAAATAAGTTGGATTTGCTCAAAATAACCTGGATAATTTATTAACAGGGATCTCAATTTTGTGTCACACCTCATTAAAGAAAAACCATGCCAAAAAACATAAAAATCTAAAATTCGGATGTCAATAAATATTGCCGATCTTGTTTGTGAATCCTTGTAATTTAGCGCCTTATGTCGCATGAAAAGATAATCGCCGAGTGGAAAAAAAAAGTTTTTAGGCCTTTCTACTGGCTGGAAGGCGAGGAGGAATACTTCATTGACAAGGTTGTGGATTACGCCGAGCATAATATCCTTAATGAAACGGAAATTGGGTTTAACCTCACGGTTTTTTACGGAAAGGACGCCAACTGGCCCGACGTAATTAACGCATGTCGCCGCTATCCTATGTTTTCCGAACGACAGGTAGTATTATTAAAGGAGGCGCAACAGATGAGGGACATTGAAAAATTGGAGCCCTATATTGAAAACCCGCTGAACTCAACCATTCTGGTCGTTTCCTATAAGGAGAAAAAAATTGACGGTCGGACCAAATTTGCAAAGCTGCTAAAAGAGCGTGGTGTCCTGCTATCCACCAAAAAGATATATGAAAACCAACTTCCGCAGTGGACGGAGGAGATCGTTCATAATCATGGCTATGAAATTTCAAAAAAAGCTCTGATGTTATTGGTAGACCATATTGGTAATGATCTGAACCGGATCGAAAATGAGATCGAAAAGATATTGGTCAATCTTGGCAACAGGAAAACGATCAACGAAGATGATATTGAAGAATTCATCGGCATCAGCAAAGAATTCAATGTTTTTGAGTTTCAACATGCGTTGGGAAATAAAGATCTTCCTGGTTGTATCCGCATTATACAATATTTTGAAGCCAACCCAAAAGCGGCCCCGATCCAGTTAATATTCCCCTCACTGTATTCATTTTTCAGCAAATTGTATATGATACATGGGCTGAGTAGTCGCGACGAGAAATCGGCGGCGGCTGCAATTGGCGTTAACCCTTTTTTTATCAAAGATTATTTGCAGGCGGTAAAAATTTACAGTTATCCGCAGGTAGAAAGCGCCATCATGCTTTTGCACCAGTATAATCTAAAATCAATAGGCGTTTCAGATATTGGCACTGAAGACGCATCACTTCTAAAAGAAATGGTATTCAAAATAATTACTGCATGATCAAGTAATGCTGTTTAAAACATGTTTCTTTGCATGGATCAAATAAAAATTCTATTTATGAAAAAAATCGGTTGGATTGCGGCCCTGCTAATGCTTGTAACTTTTTCTGGCTGCTTTGATACAGTTGAAGAGTTGACAATAAATGAAAATGGTGGGGGCACTTATATCAACATCATCGACATGGGCAAAATTTTGGGCCTTGCAAAGAGTATGGGAGGCGGCAATGATGATATGAAAGAGTTTGAAAAGCTTAAGGTCGATACTGTAGTCAATTTAAAGGATATAAAGGATAGTTTAAGAAACCTTACTGCTGCTGATAAAAAAATAGTCGAAACCGGGACGTTGAGGGCGCAGGTGGATGGGAATGACGAGAAACTAAGTTTCACTTTTAAATTTCCTTATTTGAATGGATCAGAGATCACCCGCATACAAAGTGTATTAAGAAAAACAAAAGCAGACGTGCTTGAAGAAATTATGGGAACAGTCATGGGTGAAGCAGGCAATAAAAATAAAGGTCTGCAGGTCGGAGATGAAAACGATGAGCAAAGTCCGGATATGGTTGGCAATATCGACGGATATTATGCTACCACAGCTGAAAAAGGAAAGATATCCCGCACCCTCAATAAAGAGAAATATGCAAATGTCGCCGACGACAAATCTCTGAAGACTTTACAGGAAATGGCTCAGATGGGTGTGCCCATCAATATGAAAACGATTATCAATCTCCCAAAGGCGGCAAAAAAAGCTGAAGGCAAAGGCGTTAAACTTTCAGATGATAAGAAGAAAATTACGATAGAAGGGTCGCTGGATGATTTCTTCGAGGACGGCAATTATTTTGAATATAACATCGAATATTAAATAGAGGCCGCGCTTTCGCAAGTTTTTTCTCATAATACTTTCAGGCTATCAATTTTATCCTGGTCAATCTGCTTTACCAATTCTTCCAGCGTATTAAACTTTACTTCGGCCCGCAAGAATTTTTTTACATATACCCGTATTGTTTTTCCATAAATTTCTTTATCAAAATCAAAAACATTCACCTCGATCACTCTTTTTTTGCCATCCACAGTAGGGCGAAAGCCAATACTCATCATTCCTTTGTACTGGGCTTCTTCCAGGGGAAAGGCATTGACCTCTGCGATATTCTCTTCCGATCGAACTTCTTTTTTTAAACTTACGTAGACAGCATAGATCCCATCGCCGGGTATTATCTTTTCGGGATCATGAACTTTTAGATTTGCTGTCGGGTATCCCAATTGTCTCCCTAATTTATTGCCATGTACAACCTCACCTTCAAAAAAGAAAGTATAGCCAAGAAGCTTATTGGCGATCTCAATATCATTGTGAAGAACAGCTTCGCGAATATTTGTTGAGCTGATCGCTATCTCCTCCAGGATATGTTTGGGTATTTCTTTAATCTTAAATCCAAATTGAGGTGCCATTTTTTCCATCAGCTTATAATCCCCTAATCGTTCCCGGCCAAACCGATGATCGTATCCTATAATAACGGTATCCGGATGAAACTTGTCGAAAAGAAAATTACGGATATAATCCTCGGCAGGTTGATTGGCAAAGGCATCCGTGAAAGGAACGATAACAAGATGATCAATACCAAGTCCCGCCAGGACTTCAATTTTTTCGTCGAGTGTATTGATCAATCGTACGCCCAGGATCGCCGAAGAAATAACTTTTCGCGGATGGGGATGAAAGGTGATGATAACTGATTCTCCATTTATTTTCAGCGCTTCAACCTTTTGCTTATTGATGATCTGCCGGTGACCCACGTGAACTCCATCGAAAGTTCCAATGGTAACGACTGCCTTATCAAAAACGGGCAAATTATCAATGTCTCTGTGTACCTGCATGGATGCAAAATAAATGGTCAGGGTTCAATTAGCTGCACCTGATCACAAAAATATTTATAAAAAATAGTCGGATAGGAATATACTTTGTTCAAGTATTTTTGCGACTCAACGACATTCATGAGTCTATATTCAAAAAGAGGAGTTTCAGCGCAGAAAGAAGAAGTTCATGCAGCAACCAAAAATCTTGATAAAGGCCTTTATCCAAATGCATTTTGCAAGATCTATCCCGACATTCTTTGCGGCGATGATCAATGGGTAAATGTTATGCATGCTGACGGAGCGGGCACAAAATCAATTCTCGCTTATTTATATTGGAAGGAGACCGGTGATGTATCTGTTTGGAAAGGCATTGCGCAAGATGCAATCGTGATGAACCTCGATGATCTTCTTTGCGTGGGTATTTACGATAATTTACTTTTTTCATCTACCATTGATAGAAATAAAAATGTGATACCGGCTGAAGTTCTTGAAGCAGTAATAACCGGCTCGCAGGAGTTCTTTGCCAAGATGAACGGCTTCGGTATAAATATCGCTTATATGGGTGGGGAAACCGCCGATGTGGGTGATGTGGTAAGAACTATTGCAGTGAACGGGACCATGACATCGCGATGGCCCAAATCAAAAATAATCACGAATGAAAAAATAAACCCGGGAAATGTCATCGTTGGCCTGGCTGGTTTTGGTAAAGCTGAGTATGAAGAAGCATATAACAGTGGTATAGCAAGCAATGGACTTACCAGCGCGAGACATGACATGCTTCAAAAGAATTATGCAGATAATTATCGTGAATCATTTGATAATTCGCTCGACGATTCAGTGGTCTATATCGGTCCTCACAGGTTAAGAGAAAATATTCCATATTCTTTCCATAATAAGCAATTCTCCGCTACAGTCGGCGAATTGCTGTTAAGCCCTACAAGGACATTTGCCCCAATTCTAAAAGAATTATTAGAAGATCATTTTGAAAAGATCAGGGGCCTGATCCACTGCAGTGGTGGTGGCCAGACAAAATGTTTGAAATATGTTCCCGATAACGTTCGAATTATAAAAGACAATTTATTTGAGCCGCCGGTTGTTTTTAAGCTGATACAGCAAGCCAGCAAGTCAGATGATAAAGAAATGTACCAGGTATTTAATATGGGCACAAGATTAGAGATCTATACAAATGAAGAAGAAGCATCAACGATCATCAGCATTGCCAGAAAATTTGGGGTAGATGCACAGGTGATCGGTAGAGTAGAAGAGACTCAGAAAAGGGGCTTGCAGATAAAAACATCAACTTCAGAAATTGAATATTGACCATTGGTCATAGGGATTACGCCTTTTTCTTAACCACAAAATAAACGGAACCGAGCAGTTTGTTTCTTTTCCTGCTATGAATATATAAGATCGCTTTACCAGGGTTGTTTACGGTTATATGAAAATTGCCATCATCACCTGATAGTATCTTTCCCTGGGTAAGCGTTAATTCGAGGTCTTCCTTTTTTACTCTAGAAACATTTATTCTAATTACGTTATCCGTTTTTGTATAAAGAACATACTTCTCGTTCATAATTATTTCTACGGACTCATCGTCAATTACAAAAGTTATTGGCTGCTTTCTGTAAGCCCTGACCATCCGGTTGTTTTGCCTTGCCGGCAGCCACATTGGACTGTTTCGCATGATCCTTATCACTTCTTGCTCCATTCCATAACCAAAATTTGTTAATGTCTTTATATCTGATAAGGCACCGGTTTTGTCAACAATAAACTGGACGATGACTGTATAAATCCCGATCGGAGCGCCATTTTCTACGGGCACATTAGGATTTAAATTTTGTTCCAAATATTTTCTCCACGCAGCTTCGCCGCCGGGAAATGTTGCATCCATGTCCACACGTTCAAAAATTCTTCCATCAATATCAATTGTATCAACCAGAGGAGGAGGCGGATCGGTTTGAGAAATTAAATTGAATGAAGAAATAAGCAGGAAAAAAGACAATAGCAAACGCATACAAATCGAATTGAATAATTAAATATAGTGTATAAATACATTGGGAAATCGCTGATATGGCTTTACGGATTTTTGTAATTTTTAGAGAATTTTGAGTTTCTCTTGCTTTGTTTAACTTATTTTGCAGCAAATCCGTTTAGATGGCTGATAACATAATTGAACTGAGGCATGTAAATATTTACCAGGGTGGAAGTCCGATCTTACAAGATGTGAATTTATCTGTGAGAAAAGGCGAATTTGTTTATCTCGTTGGCAAAACCGGCACGGGCAAATCCAGTTTATTAAAAACCATGTATGGCGAATTGCCGTTGACCGAAGGAGAGGGAACCGTGAATGGTTTTGATCTTCGAAAGCTGGATTGGAAAAAAGTCCCTTATCTCCGCCGCACACTTGGAGTGGTGTTTCAGGATTTCCAGTTGTTAACCGACAGGAATGTGAACGAGAACCTGCGATTTGTGCTAACTGCTACCGGTTGGACTGATAAAAAACTGATGGATGAAAAAATAACAGACGTGCTCGATAAAGTAGGTCTGCGGGCAAAAGGTTTTAAGATGCCTTTTGAGCTGAGCGGTGGTGAGCAACAAAGAGTGGATGTGGCAAGAGCGTTACTTAATTCTCCTAAACTAATATTAGCAGATGAGCCAACCGGTAATCTTGATCCCGAGACGTCGGATGAAATAATGAATTTGTTATTTCATATTGCAAAGGATTTTGGTACAACAGTGGTGATGGCCACGCATGATTATATCGTGGTGCAGAAATTCCCGGCACGGATGATTCGTACAGAAAGAGGCCGGGTAATTGATAACGCTACCATATCAATTGAATAAGCTGGCGGGCATTTGCTTGATTATTGAAAATCTGTCCCAATAATCTTTTCCTGAGGTTAATTTCTTCTTCTCCAAAAGGACGATGATAGAGTTGTGTTATGATGGACGCAACCGCATGACTGGTTGTACCAATATGACACGTATCTTCTAAGCCCGATCCTTCCACTGCCTCATCATTTACCACGCAATGCCGGCCATTATAAAGTGCATTAATGAGTTTGAGCTTGATACCCGTTTTATTAAAAGAGGGCAATACATGAATTTGCGCGTTGGCAATCAGCTCATTTAATTCCCCATCTGAAGGATTGCGTACAAGACGTGCATTCTTGTTTTTTGCAACCTTCCTGACCAACCGATACGACGGGTCTTTTCCTGCGATAATAAAAGGCACATTCGTTTTTGAAAATACCTTTTCAAGCAACCAGAGAGCTGCTTTTTCATTTTCAGCTACCGATAAATTGCCATGATAAAGACAGTAAGTGCCAATTCCTTCAAGACTGTTTACACTTGTGTACGGAATAAATACCGGCAAATAG
>DASVAM010000009.1:0-3433 GCA_036376375.1 Chitinophagaceae bacterium | reverse complement strand
TCCTGGCCCCCACGTATATGCGCAATGGCAACGACAAATCCTCTGTTCAATAAACTCAACCGATTACTGTTGAAAGTAGCATAGGAAGTTGCGCCATAAGAACCATAACCCGTCAATAACAAAGGATGACTTCCATCTTTTTGGGTCCCCTTTTTATAAACAATAGACACGGGAACTCTCTTGCCATCCCTGGCGGTTGCAAAAGTTCTTTCCGTCACATAATCGCTTTTGTCATACCCGCCAACAACTTCATTCTGTTTTTTTAATTCTTTTGTTTTTGCGTCCATATTATAATCATACAAGGACCCGGGTGTTACCATGGATTGATAATTGAAACGAAGAATATTGGTATTAAAATCAGCATTCACACCAACCGAAGAGAGATAAGCAGGCTCATCAAATTGCAAATAATGTTCTGATTTGTCTTTCTGATTGATGACCCTGAGATTTAGCAACCCTTCTTTTAATTCCGATACAACCATATGATCTTTAAAAAGGGTAAAACCCGCGAGATAGACATCCTTCCTGTTGGGGATCACTTCTTTCCAATTCTCCTTAGAAGTTTTATCAAGCGTGCTTTCCATTAAGCGAAAATTGGTAGCATCAAGGTTGGTGCGGATATAAAATCTGTCATTGTAATGGTCGATATCATAAACCAATCCCATTGTCCGGGGATGAAAAACTTTGAATGCGCCTTTCGGATCTGTTGCATCCAGGAACCTGTGTTCACTTTGCTGTTCACTCAATTCAGAATATATAACAACATATTTTTTTGACTTCGTTCTTCCCACACCTATATAATGACGGTTGTCCTTTTCTTCATAAATTTTTACATCGGTCGCAGGGTCGGTTCCGACTTCATGTCGCCATACCTGGAAACCCAATAATGTTGTCAGGTCTTTAACAATATAGAATACCGTCTTGTTATCGGTTGCCCATGCATAAGAACCACCTTCCGTATTCGAAATGCTTTCAGGATAATACTCGCCTGTCTTTAAATTCTTAAATCTCAACTTATACAGGCGACGGCTTACTTCGTCTTCTCCAATGGCCATCATTTCATTGTTATCACTTATCTCAAGACCGGCAACGCTGTAATATGGTTTTCCCTCTCCAACCTGGTTTGCATTATGAATAATTTCTTCAGGAGCTTCGAGTGTTTCTTTCTTACGGCAGTACACCGAATAATTCTTTCCTTCTTCCTGCCTGGTATAATACCAATAACCATTATCCCTGTATGGCACTGATTCATCTTTCTCCTTTATTCGTCCTTTTAGCTCATCGTATAATTTTTTGCGGAATTCTTTTGCACCTGACATCATTGTATCTACATAGGCATTCTCCGCAGTCAGATAGTCCACAACTTTTGTGCTATCCGGACCTTTCTTAAAATAATCATTCATCCAATAATAATTATCCACTCTTTTATCACCATGAGCCACCATTTCATACGGTTTCTGCTGAGCCATTGGTGCAGCTACTCCTTCGGGCCATTTAAATGTTGTTTCTGTTGTCACCCCTTTAGTATTATCGTTACATGAAAGAATAAGCAGCGATGCTGCTGCCGGGATAAGATTTTTGAAATCCATAAAAGTAAGTTTAGTCCCGATAAGCATCGGGACGCTGAATGTACGAACACTTGTATAAATAATAAAAAAGTCCCAACAGGGCGGGACCGAAATCATGTTTAATTGAATTTATTTTTCTGAAATCAAGCCGGCCACCAGGTATTCATTGTTCAAGCGGGCAATGTTGTCAATTGAAATCTCTTTGGGACAAACAGCTTCGCAAGCTCCTGTATTTGTACAGCCCCCAAATCCTTCTTTATCCATTTGAGCAACCATGTTCAATGCTCTTATTCTTCTTTCCGGATCACCCTGTGGCAATAAGGCGAGATGAGTGACTTTTGCAGCGACATAGAGCATTGCAGAAGAGTTTTTGCAGGCAGCTACGCAAGCACCACAGCCAATACAGGCTGCCGCAGCGAAGGATGCATCCGCTTTCTCTTTCTCAATAGGAATGGCATTTGCATCAACTGCATTACCCGTATTTACAGAAATAAAACCGCCGGCCTGAATAATTCGCTCAAAGGCTGTTCTGTCCACCATCAGATCTTTTATGACAGGGAATGCATTGGCCCTCCAAGGTTCTACGACGATCGTCTCACCATCATTAAATGCTCTCATGTGTAGCTGGCATGTAGTAGTTGCATGCCATGGCCCATGCGGCCGTCCATTAATATACATCGAGCAGGTACCACAAATGCCTTCGCGGCAATCATGGTCAAAAGTGATCGGTTCTTTACCATCCCTGATCAATTCTTCGTTCAGGACATCAAACATTTCCAGGAAAGACATTTCTGTTGAAATATTCTTTGCTTCATACGTTTCAAATCTGCCGGCCGTTTGATTGTTCTTCTGCTTCCAGACTTTCAATTTGAGATTTATCGTTTTATGTTCCATTGTTTTATTGCTAAATGGTTAAACTGTTATCGTTTATTTTTAAACTTTCAATTTTTGATTCGTAAATAATATTAGAGAATTAATCGACTTAGGCAATTTCTGCAATTCGCTAAATATATATTTGTAATCTTCACCAGACAACAATCTCCTGACTTTTGATTTTTCATTCCAGTTTAGCGACTCGCTTAAAGAACCCTGACTGTAACGATAGAATTTGATCTTATCTTTTTTACCATATCTCCCAAATCCTTCAGCAATATTTGATGAAATGCTATCAACCGCTCTGACAAATTGCTCACCAATAGTTCTTTGAGAAAACCCATTCCAATTCAACACTATCTCCCAAACATAATTGCTTAAATGAAACGATATTCTGAAAGCCCCGATGTCATTCAGTTTTAAGAACTTCTTGGTTTCCATGACAACAATTTATCAATTCAACAATTTAGCAATGGCATTTTTATTTATAACTCCTTTGACTCGGCTTTGCCACGTCAAACGTCAATTCCTCTTTGTGCATTTCCCACTGATGGTCGCCTTTGAACTCCCATGCGGCCACATAAGCAAATTCCTGGTCTTTTCTGTCTGCTTCTCCTTCAGGTGTTTGGCTTTCTTCCCTAAAATGACCGCCACAGCTTTCATTCCGATTTAAAGCATCGATACACATCAGCTCGCCCAGCTCAATAAAATCAGCAACGCGACCTGCCTTATCCAATTCAGGATTCATTTCATTTATCTCACCAGGTATTCTCACATCGCTCCAAAACTCTTTTTTCAACTGCTGGATCTCAGTGATCGCATTTTTCAATCCTTCTGCGTTTCTTGCCATTCCACATTTATCCCACATGATCTTTCCTAATCGCTTATGAAAACTCTCAACGGTTTGCTTTCCCCTGATGTTCATTAATCGGTTGATGCGATCAGCGACCGCTTTTTCTGTTTCTTCAAAAGCAGGATGATCAGTTGAAATT
>DASVAM010000067.1:0-8851 GCA_036376375.1 Chitinophagaceae bacterium | reverse complement strand
CTCAACACCGGCGATAGGATCCATGCCAAGCACATTTTCATCAGTGAGCGATGATGTAATACCATTTTCATTCAGTTTGTTCTGCATTGCCTTCGCCTCCATGAGGTCTGAAAAAGTTTGAAGTACAATTATTTTATCCTGTTGCATAAATTAGTAGATTAAACGATCGACATTTATAAAGTATCACAAGCTGTAAATTATGACAAAATAAAATAGATTGGCATGAGCTTGTTACCCAGGCCAGCATTTATTGTATTTTTTTAGTGAAAACAAATGAGAACATGACGGACAACTTTGGAGTAAAAGTCAGAAATAAAAATAATACGCCACGGACCAATTCCAAAGTCAAATATTCAATCTCTTCATCTCTCCCACCGCATAATCACAAGCTCTTGCTGTCAGTGCCATATAAGTAAGAGAAGGATTTTGATACGAACTGGATGTCATGCAGGAGCCATCGCTGATAAATACATTGGGTACTTCGTGCATTTGGTTCCATTTGTTCAATACAGAAGTTTTGGGATCGTGGCCCATACGGGCGGTACCCATTTCATGATTGGCATTACCCGGGAAAGACATATTGCTGGTAACAACAATATTCCTGAATCCCACTGCTTCCATCATCTCCCGCCCCGTTATCTTCATGTGCTCATGCTGCGCTTTTTCATTTGATTTGAATTCACAATCGATGGTAATGATGGCCCGGCCCCAATCATCCTTTTTATTAGTATCCAATGTAATGCGATTATCCTCATAAGGAAGACATTCACCAAATGCATATAAATTCATTCGCCAATTGCCCGGCTCTATCATTGCCTGCTTCAGCTCCTCACCTATCGCGGCATCCCCTTGTTGCCGCGGTCGGGATGCACTGGCTCCAAAATGATAGCCACGGATAAATCCTGGCTGTTCGGCAGACAAGCCGGGAGTTTGTTCTTTCATATTTATAAAACGTGGAATAAAAAGCGGTATTGGCCTGCGGCCATGGGTTACCCATTCTTCAAAACCATCTACGTCAGCCGTTATGCTAAGCCCTTTGTGATGATCCATCAGGTTGCGTCCGACCTGGTCACTTCCATTTCCCAATCCATTTGGAAACCGTGATGATGTTGAATTCAACAATATGAATGTAGTAGCGACGGTGGATGCATTGAGAAAAAAAACGCGCGCATAAAATTCTTCCGTATTCTTTGTTTGCGTATCAATGATCTCCACCCCTGTTGCTTTTTGTTTTTGTTCATCATACAACACTTTATTCACCAGCGAATGGGGTCTTACTGTAAGATTGCCGGTAGCATAAGCTGCAGGCATTGTACTTGCATTCGTACTGAAGTAGGCACCGAAAGGGCAACCACGATGACAAAGATCTCTGGCCTGGCACTGTCCTCTTCCTTTTACCGGCTGTGTAAGATTAGCAGCCCTGCCAATGATCACTTTGCGGTCACTATATTTTGCTTCGATCTTTTCTTTAAAATATTTTTCAACCACATTCATTTCAAACGGCGGCAGAAATTGTCCATCAGGTAAATGTGGTATGCCATCTTTGTTCCCGCTTACCCCAATAAATTTCTCTACATGATCATACCAGGGAGCAATATCTTTATAGCGTATCGGCCAATCAACGCCATGCCCATCTTTAAGGTTGGATTCAAAATCGAAATCACTCCAGCGATAGCAGGCGCGTGCCCATAAAAGCGAACGGCCACCAACAATATCTCCTCTTATCCAGTCAAAGCGTTTTGTTTCAACGTACGGGTTTTCCCCATCATTGATATAATAATGTTTGTTGTCTTCCCGAAGTGAATAATGCCGGCTTTGAATAAAAAATTTCTTTTTGTCTTCCGGTGACAAGGTTAACCGGTGTCTGAATTCCCATGGGTTTTTTGTTGCGGTTGGATAATCATTTGGATGTTCAACATTTCGGCCACGCTCAAGCAATAAAACTTTTAATCCTCTTTCACAAAGTTCTTTGGCGGCCCAGCCGCCGGAAATACCGGAGCCAACAATGATTGCGTCGTATGTGTTTGAAGGCATGAAGGGAAATTAAGAATTAAAAATTAATAATTAAAAATGAAAATAGCTGACGCTGTCGCTTTTTTTGTTTTAATTTTTGAACCCTGCCTACCGGCAGGCAGGCACGGAGTCATGAAGTACGGAGCCTTACAAAGAACTTAGTGATATTCTATTCTGAGAATTTTTAATTCTTAATTTTTAATTTTTAATTAGCATTAAGTGTTTCTTCAACTTAGTGATATTCTATTCTCAGAATTATTAATTCTTAATTTTTAATTATTAATTAGCATTAAAATATTTCTTCATTGCCAGGGGATAATCAGCCAAAGCAGTTTCAGGCTCTTCTAACTCAGGATGCCAAAGCTTCTCCCATTCAAAACTATAATAACCCTTGTAACCGCTTTTTGCTAACGCATCTATTGCTTCGAATACAGGAACTTCTCCCCGACCTAATCTCGTGTATTGTGGTTTGCCATCTACCAGTTTCGCATCTTTGATATGTGTATGATGAATATATTTTTTTAAGATCCTGTAAGTCTCTGCCGGTGGTTCTTTTGTTATCGTCCACATATTACAGGGATCCCATAACAAACCAACATTAGAATGTGCCGCATCCTGCATGACCTTTTCGATGTCATGTGTCCAAACAAGATCGCCATGCGTTTCCATTAATACCATCGTTCCGCTTGCTTTTGCATAACCGCCGAGTTCCAATAAACCTTTCGTAATAAACTCCATTGTTTCATCTTTATCCCTGTCTTTTGGAAGCAGGCTGGGAAACACTCTTACATTTGGACAATTTAATTGCTGGGCAAGATCAATATATGCTTTGCCTTCGGCAATGTTCTTTTCCCTTTCCTCACCTTCTCCAAAATGTAATTTGCAGGATGAGCCAAGATCAACAAACCGCAAATTTTTATCCTTCATCATTTTCAGCGTCGCTTCTATGTTTTTTGTGCTGTTGAAGTCGGAACATTTGGTGAGGTTGATCTCTCTTTTCAGTCCACGCAGCTCAATGCCGGCATATTGGTGCTGGTTAGCAAAATCTGTGATCTTCTTCAGATCCCAATCCGGGCAACCTAATGTAGAAAATGCCAGAAGAAGTTTATCTTTTTTAAATTCAAATGGAATTTTTGTAAAGGTTGCTCCTAAAAGCAATGCTGATGTTTGCAGAAATTCTTTACGACTTGATCGGCGCATCGCAGAAGAGTTAAGGACTAAGTAAATTGAATTATGGGATACTAATTTACAAAACAATGGCCTGAGTGTCTTAAACATTTTCTAACTTTAATAGGTCAGCATTCATTCACCAAACTTTTGACCATGAGTTTAACTTCCCGGAGAGATGTAATTAAAACTTTGGCGCTGGGTACCGGTGGCTTTTTCCTGTCACCTCAGATTTTACGATCAGCAGCCCTTTACAAAAAAGACCGTCTTGGTATAGCATTGGTGGGCCTCGGTTACTACAGTACTGATCTGTTGGCACCTGCCTTGCAGCAAACAAAACATTGTTATCTCGCAGGAATAGTGACCGGCACTCCATCCAAAGCTGAAACATGGAAAGCAAAACATAATATTCCTGACAAGAATATTTATAACTATCAGACTTTTGACCAACTCGCAAACAACGATGATATTGATGTTGTTTATGTGGTGCTTCCACCGTCAATGCATAAAGAATATGTGATAAGAGCCGCCAATGCGGGCAAACATGTTTGGTGTGAAAAGCCGATGGCTATTACTGAAAAAGAATGCCAGGAAATGATCGATGCCTGCAATAAAAACAAGCGATCGCTTGCGATCGGTTACAGGTTACAACATGAACCCAACACGGTTGAATATCGTCGCATCGTTAAACAAAAACTCCTGGGCAATGTAAAAAAACTTGAATGTGCGGCCGGATACCGAGATAACCGTACCGATCACTGGAAACAAAAAAAGGAAATGGGTGGCGGTGTATCGTATGATATGGGTGTTTATTCAATCCAGGGCGCAAGGTTAGGAACTGGTATGGAACCCATTTCAGTTGTATCTGCCCAGGCTTCTACGACAAGACCTGAGATCTATAAAAATGGACTAGATGAAACAATGATCGCTACACTTGAATTCCCTGGTGGAGTAATAGCAAATATCAAAACAACGTTTGGCGAGAATGTGAACGTTATGAATATCACCTGTGAGAAGGGTGAAATAAAAATGGCACCTTTCCAGGTCTACTCAGGTTTAAAAGGCAGCAGCCCGCTTGGCGAAATAAATTTTCCCTACTCTACTCCCTGGCAGCAGGCAAAACAAATGGATGATGATGCCTTATCGATCATGAATAAAAAACCAATGCTTGTGCCGGGCGAGGAAGGATTAAGAGATATTCGTATTGTTGAAGCCATTTACAAATCTGCTTCAACAAAACAATCAATAAAGCTTATTTAACTGGTGAGGACTCATCTACCGTCTCACGTCTGTTTTGATCCATTCATTAACCAAATCATTAATGACGCGGGCTCCACATTCTTATTGCGGCAACCTTCCGATCCTTGTGCCGCCATTATTATAAACGGAAGCAGCACCCATCCCATTCACATCACTTGACAAAAAAGCCATGCGATTACCATTCGAATAAAAAAGTTCAAGGCTGCCGTCATTAACGTTTGTACATGTGACGCGGCCGGTCATTCTTCCACTATTGTTATAAAGCTTGAGATCAGCATTTCTTTCAGTTGTTTCACCAAACCAGATCAATGGACTTCCGTATTGATTGTTCAGCGACAAATGCCCTGCACCAGAAGTCATTAATCCGAGGAAAACTGCGTTTTGGCGGTCCTTGTTCTTAATAGATAATGCGCCTCCTCCACCCTTTACATTATAAAGCTGCAATGTAGCATTGCCTTTCCCATCATATATGTTGATGTTGCCAAAACCTGACGTGTTGGATACAATATCAACAAGGTAATTCCCGGTTTTATCATAAGTTGTGATAGCACCATTTCCATTGTAAGAAGCAAGACTCACTAATACTTTTCCCGTATTATCTATAACTTCAAATGCTTTGGCGGTTAGTTTTTCGGGCACCTGGCCATTTTTATCATTAAAGGAACTAATGCTAAATGCCAGGGCGGCCAAAATGATGAAAGAAAATCCGACCTGGTACATTCGAAGAGTTTTCTCGAGTTTGAAAACTCTTGTTTCAAGATTTGAGTTCATGGTGGAGTAGTTTTAGATGTAAAGAATATTTAGCCTTTAAATTACAAATCTGCCGGGAAGTAATAAATTCCGGTGGATATTTTTTTCTGCACAACATTTAGCCGGGCCGTTGCATAAAAAATAATGGCCTATATTTAGTAAATGTTCCCATTGCCCCGCCTGAAAATTTTTTCCTTATTTTTTTCACTGGCAACTACAATGAATTTATTTGCACAATTGCAACCTATTACTTCAGGTGTTTTTCGCTGGAACGAACTGCCAGTGAAAAAAGATGAACAGCGTGAAGGCCGAAAGATAGCAGAAGGTACAACCACCGAGTTTGCATATTTCGAAATGCATGCTACCACGCAAATGAAAGGCGCTCTACCCCGCCCGCCGCATACACAAAACGATATTGAGGAAGTGATCATTATAAAAGAAGGAAAAGTAAAAACTACCATAGGAAATAAAACATTGTTACTCGGCGCCGGCAGTGTCTTACTCATCCCACCCCTGGAATCGCAAACTTTTGAGAATGTCGGTGACGGACCTCTGACATATTATGTGTTTATGTTCCGCTCAAAGAAGCCGATGAATATGGAAAGAAGTAATAAGGCTGGTGGTGCATTATTGCTCGATGCCGATACGATCGCTTACACAGAAAAAAATGGTAAGGGAACTAAAAAATACTTCGACAGACCCACTGCTATGTGCGAGAATTATGAAATGCACATCACTTCGCTGGAACATAAAGGTCCAAGTCATGCAGCGCATCAACATATTGATACGGAGATCATCCTCGTGATCAATGGCGAAATAGAAATGAATATTGATGGAACTGTTTACAAAGGCAATGCCGGTGATGTGTTTATTGCTGAAAGCGGAAAAATGCACCAGGTCATTAATGCTGCTGATAAACCCTGCAGTTATTTTGCATTTAAGTGGAGGTAGTTAGAGTTTCCTGTACTTAAGAGTTACGATCGAAGACATGAACGGGAACAGTTCGCTGTTTGTGATGGAAAACTCCTTGCCTGAATCGACCCAGGTAAAACTATTGATCGGAAAATATTCCTGGGATGAAGGGGCAAATGATTTTATACTCAGCTTGCCGCCTTTATACTTGTACTCCTTTTCATCATAAGTGCTTATAACCGGGCCGAAGGAAGCTATCCGCATAATATGCTGACAATTCTTTTTCAAGAACCAGAGAGTATCTCCGTGGTTCGTACCTTTTGCCCACGCTCCGTGCAGATCAGGTTCGTCTCCTGCCTGTTCTTTTTTGCAGGCAAAAGAGAAGACGACAATGCCTAAAATAAATGCTCCGACCAATGATCGCATATCATTTTTGTGTCTGACAACGGATATTGAAGATCCGTTGCATTAAGATACAGTTTCAGGTTATTGCGATTGCACCTCAAGAGGCACATCAAAGTTGCGGCTCCTTATCTGAAGTAAAATGACGTTTAGCATTTTGTCACGAGAACCATATCTTATTCTCACATATAAGTCGTAATTGTTACAACCCCATTTAATTACTTGCTCCATTCCTTTTACTTTGATAAAAAGAGAATCTGTTTTAGTTGGAAACTGCAGATAAGTTGGTTTACCATATAATGATTCAAGTTTGGCTGAGAGACGAATAAAATTGGAAGGAGGACTATAGATTATTGAATCGTCTGAGCGATCATCATCGAAAAAACTATACATCTCAGCAAGCATGAGCTGTCCCTCTTGATTAGTACTTAGCTGTGAAAATGAAAAAGACAATCCCTGAAAAGTGAAAAGATCAGCATATTTTTTCTTACATGCCGGGGTCAGGCTATCAAACTGAATGCGCAAAGTGGCTGAACCAGCATAGCTAACTGCTTTTGATCCTGAACAATTCAAAAGAGCAGAGGGAATTTTATTCCCAAATTTTATACTTGTAAAAAACTGCTTTCGATCCAGCTCTTTACAACTTTGACTATGTAATTTCAAAGAAACCAGCAAAGCAAGAAATGAATAGCAAAACAATTTCATAGAAATAGATATAACTTTTTGCAGTAAAGTATCCGAGCATATAAATATACACATGAAAAGCAAATGTCAGTAGGTAACGGATGGCGACCAACGATAACCCAGTAAATGCAAAGCTGAATAGGATTATTGAACGCACAAGAGTGCGACGTAAGGAATATTGATAGCAGCATTGCCGCTGACTATCAAAAAGAATTAATAATTAAGAAGGAAAAATTAAGAATTGAGGCGATTGTTTAGGTCTAAGTTGTTTTTCCTTGCAACATCCTTAGCAAGGTCATAACCCGCATCCGCATGCCTGATAACTCCCATGCCCGGGTCATTACGCAATACTCTTTTTAATCTTGCTTCGGCATCATCAGTACCATCCGCAACGATCACCATACCTGCATGGATGCTATAACCCATGCCTACCCCACCGCCATGATGCAATGAAACCCAGCTTGCCCCGCCCGCTGTATTTACCAATGCATTTAAAATGGGCCAGTCGGCCACGGCATCACTTCCATCGAGCATACTTTCTGTTTCCCTGTTTGGAGAAGCAACACTTCCCGTATCTAAATGGTCGCGGCCAATAACTATGGGTGCACTGATAGTGCCGCTACGTACTAATTCATTAAATGCAAGACCCGCCTGTTCTCTTTCGCCTTGTCCTAACCAGCAAATACGTGCCGGCAAACCCTGGAAAGCGATCCTTGTCTTTGCCAATCGCAACCAACGCTGTAATCCTTCATTCTTTGGAAACATGTTTGCAATAAGCTTATCGGTGACCATGATATCATTTGGATCCCCGCTTAATGCAGCCCACCGAAAAGGACCTTTGCCTTCACAAAACAATGGACGTATATAGGCAGGAACAAAGCCGGGGAAGGAGAAGCAGTCGAGTTGTGAGTCATGAGACGAGAAACGTGAGACGTGAGGATCGTTTGGCGTTTCATTCTTCACATTTGACAATTTCCTTTGTTGGTATTCATGGGCTCTTGCTCTTAAATTATTTCCATAATCAAATGTGGTAGCTCCTCTTGCCTGTAATTCTACCATTAATTCTACATGCCGGTACATGGACTGATATGCGAGCTCCAAATATTGTTCGGGGTTTTCTTCCCGCATAATGGTTGCCTGCGTATTATTAATTGTGTGTGGTATGTAACCTATCAACGGATCATGTGCCGATGTCTGGTCAGTAAGCGTATCGGGGACAATATTTCTTTCAATTAATCTTTCCAACAAACAGACAGCATTTGTGAGCACCGCAATGGAAATCGCTTCTCCATTTTGTTTTGCCTCAAGGGCACGATCAATTGCGTCATCTATACTTTCAAACCAGCCATCGCAATATTTTGTTTCAATTCTTTTCTGGATGCGCCAATTTTCTACTTCGGCGATCAGGGCAACACCTTCATTCATTGTTATAGCAAGCGGTTGCGCACCTCCCATTCCACCAAGACCGGCGGTTACATTCAGCGTTCCTTTTAATGTTCCATTGAAATGTTTATCAGCAATGGCAGCATAGGTTTCATAAGTTCCCTGCACAATGCCCTGGCTACCGATATATATCCAGCTTCCTGCGGTCATCTGTCCATACATCATCAATCCTTTCTTTTCAAGTTCTTCGAAATGTTGCCAGTTCGCCCAGTTGGGAACA
>DASVAM010000710.1:0-3633 GCA_036376375.1 Chitinophagaceae bacterium | reverse complement strand
GTCCGGTCAATAATACAGCCTTCAAGTGATAGTATTGTTGTGGTGTCGTTAGATAATAATTTTTTTACGGAAGGAAGGTCAGGATAATTCTTATATACCAGCCCAATAAATGAACAAAGTCTAATTCCCTCATTCGTATCCTTTGTCATTTCAAGCAACTCGTCTGTGGTTACTATACTAATTAAAAAAGCTGAGGCATACCATTGTCGAGATGGTACACCACCATAACCAACACCAGGCATTGAAATAGAATTTTCATGTCTAACAATTTCTTGCAGAGTTTTAACGGTGTCGCTTTTTGTCCATTGAGAAAACGAACGAAATGTAAATGTCAAGGAAATAAATAAAAAGATAAATTTCATTTTCTGTTTATTAGTTTCATTATATGGTGTCAAATAGCATTGCCACCAACGTGTGTATTATCGCAATTTACGAAGCTGAATTTAAAAAAAATAAAATATTGTTTCACTGATTTTCAATTGCTTCAATCGTTTTTTGCAGGATTTTAAAACTTGCGACAATACACTAACCAATCAGGTCTTTTATGTCTTCTATCGGGCTTAGAATTTTCAGAATGTCTTTATTCGTAACATGTAGATACCTCAGCGTCGTTTTTATATTGTTATGACCTAATAGTTTTTGAATAAACACCACATCGGTGCCCTTATCCAGCAAATGGGTAGCAAAACTGTGACGTAGCATATGCATACTTCCAGCTTTTTTTATACCTGCTCTTTGTTTTGCCGCATGTATTATAGATTCAAGGCTGCGTACACTGTAGGCTGTGCCTGGGTATTGACCTTCGAACAAATAATGATTAGGTTCATAAAGTTCTTTATAAGACCGAAGCATCACTATCATTGCCGGACTTAAACTTATTACCCTGTCCTTTTTCCCCTTTCCTCTTCTTACAATTAACAACATTCGGTTTTCATCCAGATCATTTAAAGTAAGCCCCGTAATTTCACTTACTCTTAAACCGCATCCATAACCCAGCATAAGCATTGTCTTATGCTTTACGTTTTCAATAGAACGCAACAATAAAGCGATCTCTTCCTTGCTTAAAACTTTCGGTAATTGCACTGCCTTTTTAGGTCTTGGGATTTCCCAAAAAAATTTCGGTCGGCTTAATACCTGCTCATAATAAAATTTTAAAGCGTTTATTCTGCTATGCAATGTGTTCTCCGTTAATTTCAGGGTACTTGCACAATAACTTAAGTAATCTTTTATTCTTTTTGCAGTGAAATTTTCTGCAGCATTGTTCCTTATTGCTTTTAGAAACACCGCCACCTCGTTTATATATGTTTTAATAGTTGATGCACTATAACCTTTCAGCTTTAAATGTTTTTCCATTTCTTCCAAAACATGACTATTAATGCCGGCAATACCAGCTGATGCTTTTAATGGGGAAAGTGTTGTTGGGTTGTAACCCGATCTATTTCTTTGTGGAATAAAATCAGAACGTTTAGTTTTTTCTTCTCTCAAAGGAGTCCTTTGGACAAGATATTTCTTCAGCTCCTCAGTCTCGATGGTTGCCTTTTCTTTCAAAACCGATCTCACTTTTTCAAATGCGGGACGGTTCATAGGCACATACCAGCATTTGCCCCTCCGGCTCCAGGTGGCGCCGGCTTTGGATCGAACCAGGATATTCAGTTGAAGATCGTTCTTAAAATAGATACCGATCTGTTCACCACTGCGGTGAATAAAAGGTTTTAAGGTAATGGTTGGCTTCATGAGTGGAAGTTATATAATCAACTTAGTTCATATCACATGCCTTCGAAGCGTTTATGCCAGCAATCCATTTGGCAGCAATGGTAAAGTGGTCAGGGCCTTACCCGTTGCATCGGCTATCGCATTGCGGATAGCTGGTGCTATACCGATCATCGCGGCTTCGCCGGCACCTGCAGAGGGTAAGTCTTTGCGGTCTATCAACACTACTTCGATCTTTGGGATATCACTAAACCGCGGCACCCTGTAGGCAGAAAGGTTTGAATTAAGAATTTTTCCATTGGCAAATTCAATCACCTCAAATAATGCGCCGCCCAATGCCTGTATCACAGAACCCATCACCTGGTTCTCCAAATGATGGGGATTAATGATCGCACCACATTCAAATGACTGGGTGATGCGAACTATTTGCACTTCTTTATTTCCATTTACTTTTATTTCAACACAGGTACCTACATAACCTCCTTTTTCAAATCCACCCGCAATTCCGTAACCATGACCAGCCGCTTTGGATCCCTTCCAGCCAAAATTTTTGGCGGCTGCCTGCAAGACATTGATCAGGCGATCATCTTTTAAATTTTTTATCCGAAAGTCAAGCGGATCCATTTTGATCATTCTCGCCAGATCATCAATATGACACTCCCTTGCAAATACATTGGCAGGAGCTGCGAGCCCTCGGTAAGAACCCTGTCTTAATGGCGAATTGGAACGAACATGTTCTACCTGCTTGTTGCTTACATTATACTGCCCATCCAAACCGGCACCACCGGAATTATAGTTAATAAATTTCCATGCACTGATATTTCCATCTTTTTTTACACCGGCATCTACTTCGATCACCCCGCCGGGCCGGAAGTAGGCCCATGTAAACTCTTCCTCTCTCGTCCATACTACTTTCACCGGTTTATTTGCCTCTTTGGCAAGTCGCGCAGCCTCAATAGCCGTTTCACCGCTGTGCTTTCCTCCGTAGCCGGAACCCGTATCCGGCATGATCACCCGGACATTTTTTTTATCAATCCGGAAAACATCGGCCAGTTCCTGTTGTACTCCAAATGGCCGCTGCGTTCCTGTCCAAACCGTCAACTTTTCATTTTTCCATTCTGCTACTGCTGCTCTCGGTTCCAGCGGCACATGTGCGATATATTGTATATGATAGGTACCCGAATGTTTGAAATCAGCTTCCATTAAGCCACGTTCTATGTCTCCGTTTGTTGTTGGTCTGTTTCCGCCACCTCTTTCACCAGCAGGATTTTTTACCAGCCAATCAAAAATGTTTTTGTTCGATGGATGTTCTTTTTTCTCTTCCCATTTTGCATTGATGGACTGCAAGGCTTTATTTGCGCTGTTTATATCAGGGGCTGCTACGCCAATAAAGTCTCCATCTTTTACAACAGTTACACCCGGAATATTCTTTGCGCTCGTCAGATCTGCATCGATAAGTTTTGATCCATAAGACGGGGCACGCAGCACTTTCCCATACAACATCCCCGGTAATTTCATATCCGAAACATAAATATGTCTACCCGTGATAAAATTGCGTTGATCAACTTTTTGGATTGATTTCCCCGCAACTTTCCAATCCTTTGCCGCGATCACCGGCACATTATCTGAAATTGCCATCATTATTTTCTCACCCTTTGTCAGATCGCCATAGCCGGTTTTTTCATTAGTGGAAGTATTCACCACCATTCCATTTTCTGTTCTTAATGCAGTTGTTTGTGTGTTCCATTTTTTAGCTGCCAGCTCTAACAATGCCTGCCGTGCTGTAGCAGCAGCTTTACGAAGTTGAGTGCCCATTTGTGGTGTGGTACGACTTCCAAATGTGCCGGCGTCATAAGGCACCAAATCGGTATCGCCCATGATCATTGTAATGGAGGAAACTGGTATCATCAATTCCTCCGCTAC
>DASVAM010000701.1:0-8965 GCA_036376375.1 Chitinophagaceae bacterium | reverse complement strand
TATCCAGATCTTATTATTTGCATGCACAACACTATCGCCATGTGATTTGAATTGAAAGTCAAGTCGTATATCTTTTACAGCCGCATCAACTCCATTAAGATTATATGTTCCATAAACAAAATTGTTGCTGCCAACGGCCCCGTTCCACCCATCAAAGTCCATCATCAATGATTTTGAACCTGAATAGGACATCCCGCTATTGATAAATGTGCTTAATCTTCCCAGCGGATCACTATTCGTGAAGTCATACCTGTCAATTCCATCAACCCCAAAACGATTCTTATAGTATTGCCTTGATGTCGCCGCTTCAAGATTATCGGTAAAAGGAAGAGTAAGCGGCGCATTGTTCAACTGGCGAGTTGTATCTGTAATTGAGTTATTGTTGCTGACAGGATCTGCACCCGTTGTGTTCTCCACTTCTGTTCGTAAAATATAATTGCCCGGCCCAGAAAAGTCAAAGGGCAGAGAAAAATTATGTGTATAGGTGCTTCCCGGCGCAATCGTTGCTGCTACAACATCTTCAACGATTAAAACACCGCCGACATAATAACGCATTTTGAAATTGGTCACATTATTATCATCCAGGTTCTTAATTCTGGCAGAAACAATAGTTGCTGCGATCAATGCGGTGGAGGTATTCAATCTTCCATAAACCGGCGCAACGATTGAATCCAATTTGAGATCACTGTCAGAGATAGAACCCGTACAGGCTCCCCCAGCTGGTGTACGTTTCAGGGCATATGCCTTTCTGCCTCTTTGATCACTCAACCTTGCACTCACAGTAACCCAATATTCTGTTGATGACGACAAACCTCCTATGGTATAACTCGTGGATGTTGTAGTTCCGATTGAAACCATCTCAGTTCCCTGTAATTGGAACACTTCGTAATCAGTGGCACCGGTAACTGCGGTCCAGTCAAAAGCAAAATATCCTTCACATTGAATAGACGCCGGGCTTAATATGGGCATTCCCAAAATTGTAAATGAAGAACTGGTGCTCACATAGCCTGTTCCATTTCTCGTTATTCTGACCAGTACCTGGGAAGATTGAACATTCGGGACTATCCAGTCAAGCTTTCTGAGATTCGCGGCAACAGCAGCATTTATTGTTGTCCAGCTTCCACCATTATTGGTTGAATATTCAACCAAAAAAGTATTTGCCGGATCTCCATTTGATTCCCATTGAATGGTTTCTGTCTCACCAGGCACCATTGTTTCATTTCCTACAGGGTAAACAAGTTTTGTTTCAATTGGGATAATATCATACACCAGGAAATATTCCTGGGGACCAGAAGGAACAGATGTGCCTTTTACATGAACGGTATAATTTGTACTTGATGGATTACTAATAACAATTTGTTCAATATTATTAATATGATCTGCGGCTTGTGAAGCACTATTATTCACATTAGCAGGTAATGTGTCCAGCTTATAAGGCAAAACAGCTGATGGGGAACTTATTGCAACATCAAGATCATTTACCAATGACTGAGAGGCAAACACAGCAGCGGCAGGATCAGTCCAGTAAAGTGTCACTTTGAGTTGAGCAGTATTTGCCGGCACCGAAATTGAATGTGGATTATCACCTCCATTGTTTATTGTTGAAATATAATAACGGTTATTATTCAACATATCAATCGAACGAAGCAAATTCATTCCACCAAAACCATACGTATAATCAGGACCCCTATTACCGAGATCTGTTCCTCCATTACAGATCAACGCTTTCATTAATCCGCTTTTCGGATTAACGCCGTTATTCTGTAAACGATATTTCTCATAAAGCAGGGTTAGTCCCCCTGCGACGGCCGGTGCCGACATACTCGTACCTTGTTGCGGACCATATCCATCATCAGGTGTAGGCACTGTTGAAATTGTATAAAAACCGTCGGCCATTAATTCCGGCTTTGTACGACCATCTTTTACCGGTCCACGGCTGGAAAACGATGTCACCACCCCTGCTCTGTCCGTTGCACCTATGGTCAAAACATTTTTTGCAGCCTGGTAGCCACTTAAAACCGTGCGAAAAGCAGCCGGATAATTCAAACATGTTAAGCCGCCATCATTACCTGCAGCAAAAACATTTTGAAGGTTTGGAAGATCGATTGCCATCTGGTCAAGTACACGGCTTTGCAGATCATAATAACCCATATAGTCACAATCACCAACTACGTCGCCATAAGAATTATTGGTGATCACCATTCCATAATCCGTAACATAATTTGATGCATTGATAAGTATGCCTGCAAAATTTTGTGCGATTAATTTTGCCTTTGGTGCATACCCGGCATATTGCTCGCCAACAATACCACCGCCGCCAATTGTTCCATAAACATGCGTGCCATGATAATAATATCCGGCCCCGGCAAAATCGATCAATCTTTTTGTAAAGTCAATATGATATTGTGGATCTGCATTATCTCCGACCCCAACCACTACCCCCTCGCCTTTCAAATTATATCCACCAACTCCCGGGTTCGCATTCAAAACATTACCCCGTGAATTTTGCTTTGCGATGTAATTCAATGACTGGTCACCATGCGGTGCCGGCTCTACATATTCTATGAATGGAAAAGAAGCAACTTCATTTAGACGGTTACGGATTATTCTTAATCCAACCACATGATACATGCTGTATTTTGTTGAAGTGATCTCAATGGTTTTTGAACGCAACAAATTTTTTACTTCCTCAAAAGAAATTGTTTTTGGGAAACTGATCCAGACATCTAACATACCGGGAGTCCTTATGGCCCAGGAGGGGTATATTCCTTTTGCCATCGCAGGATGCATCTTTTGTTCAGGTGATAATTCAAAAATTGATCTTGCTCCTGCATTTTGCAGCACTGTATGATCAACACTCTTTGTGATGCAGATCGTATAGGCATTCCCCGAGATATAATCCAGCAATTGAACCCCGGCAGCAGCAAGTTCCTGTTTCTTTGCTTCTGACGGCAATTGTTCAAATTGCAAAACAGCAAAGGATTTTCCATTTACTTTTTGCAAACGTTCCGTAAAAGCTCTTACCAGTTCAGACGTGATATTTTTTTCAGTAAAAATCTTACCGCCGCGAAGTTGCAACGCGAAACGTTCATCTTTTTGGGAAAAGGAAACGAGAGAAAAAAGACAAAGCAGGATGGTGAAAGGAATTGGATGGATTCTCATAGCCAGATTTATATCTTTAAAATTATAACTTTTACGTAGATAAAACAGGTGTGTTTACTAAGGTGGCTTAGTAAAATCACTTTTGCGACATTAGAAGCAAAACCTATGCATTGCAGCAAGGAACCGGTGCATTTCCTCCATTGATTTGATATCACTGACAATCATACTAAACAACCTTCCGCTTTGCTTTAGCTTAGCTTTGTTCGTTCCCGTTTGTATAAACGAAATTATTTGCTGAAAAGTTTGTGATTCAAAATATGGTGAGTCGGGTCTATTGATAAAATAACAACGAAGTGTTTCATCTTTCAGGCTCATTTTTTCAAAACCAAGCTCGACGGCCAGCTTTCGGCAACGTACCGTGATAAAAAGGTCGATCACTGCCTGTGGCAAAGGACCAAAGCGGTCCTTCATTTCGGCTGCCATTAATTGTAATTCTTCTTCCGATTCAGAGTTATCCAATCGCTGGTATAGTGATAACCTTTCGGTGATGCTTTCAACATAATCATCGGGGATCAGGATCTCAAGATCAGTATCAATGGTACAATCCTGAACAAAATCATCCTGTTTTGAAATTTCTTCTTTGAATAATTCTTTGAACGCTGTCCGTTTTAATTCACGTATCGCTTCATCCAGGATTTTCTGATAAGTTTCAAAACCAATATCTGCCATAAATCCACTTTGCTCACCGCCCAGCATGTTTCCAGCCCCACGAATATCAAGGTCACGCATCGCAATTTGAAAACCGCTTCCGAGCTCACTGTGTTGTTCCAGTGTTTGTAATCGTTTCCTCGAGTCATCAGGCAGCGTAGTCATGGGCGGTGACAACAAATAACAAAATGCTTTTTTATTGCTTCGTCCTACTCTTCCCCTTAATTGATGCAGATCGCTTAACCCGAATTGATGCGCATTGTTGACAATAATGGTGTTCACATTCGGAATATCAACCCCACTTTCCACAATATTTGTGCAAACTAACACATCATATTTCTTATCAATAAAATCAAGAATGTGTTTTTCCAATTCATGCCCTTCCATTTGGCCATGTGCAATGCCTATACTCAGGTCCGGGCAGAGTGCCTGGATAATATTTGCGATCTCCTGCAAGCCCTGCACCCTGTTATAGATAAAAAATACCTGTCCGCCCCTTTCCGTTTCGTAATAGATCGCATCCCGGATCAGGTCTTCATTGTATGCATGCAATTCCGTTTGGATGGGTTGTCGGTTGGGCGGAGGTGTATTGATGATACTAAGATCCCGGGCTCCCATCAGCGAGAATTGCAGCGTTCTCGGAATTGGAGTGGCTGTTAATGTTAAACAATCAACAGTAGTTTTGATCGTTTTAATTTTTTCTTTGTGTCCAACGCCAAATTTCTGTTCTTCATCAATGATCAATAATCCAAGATCTTTATATTTCACTTCTTTGCCCAGCAAAGCATGCGTGCCGATAATTATCTCTATTTTTCCTTCTTCTAATTTTTTTAATGTTTCTTTTTTTTCTTTCGCCGATTTGAAGCGATTGATATAATCAACCGTTACAGGAAAATCTTTTAACCGCTCGCTAAAGGTTTTGTAATGCTGAAAGGCGAGAATTGTTGTTGGTACCAGTACGGCTGCCTGCTTCCCGTCTACACAGGTTTTAAAAGCAGCCCTGATGGCAATTTCCGTTTTCCCAAACCCAACATCACCACAAACCAACCTGTCCATTGGCGATGAAGACTCCATATCTTTTTTTACATCAGCTGTTGCTTTGCCCTGGTCGGGAGTGTCCTCATATATAAATGACGCTTCGAGCTCTGTTTGCAAATAATTGTCGGGTGTATGCTGAAAACCCTGTTGTGCTTTTCTGCTTGCATAAAGTTTAATAAGATCAAAAGCAATTTCCTTAACCTTCGCCTTTGTCTTTTCCTTTAATTTGTTCCAGACATCACTTCCAAGCTTATTTACTTTGGGAACGGTTCCCTCCTTGCCGGTATATTTAGCAATCTTGTGGAGTGAGTTTATATTCACATAAAGAATATCGCTGTCTTTATAGATAATCCTGACTGCTTCCTGCAACCTTCCATTTACTTCTATCTTTTGCAAACCACTAAAAGTTCCTACGCCATGATCGATATGTGTTACGAAATCCCCCGGCTGCAATTCACGAAGCGTTCGTAATGTAAGCGCCTTACTTTTATTATAAGCCTGTTTTACGCGGTACTTATGATAGCGCTGAAATATTTCATGATCGGTATAGCAAACAATTTTCAGGTCCTCATTAATAAATCCGGAGTGAATAGAAACTGTAACCGGGTGGAATACGATATCTGATTTCAGGTCTTCAAATATGATCCGCAATCTTTCCAGTTGTTTTGGATTTTCAGCGAACAGGTAGATCCCGAACCCTTTTTGTTCCCATTTTTTCAGATCCTGTATCAACAGATCAAACCGCCGGTTAAATGCGGGCTGAATCAGCGTATTTGAATGCAATGTGAAAACGGAGCCTTGATCTAAAGGTTGTTCCCCAAAGTAAACACAGGAACGATTTTGAATTTGCTTTTGAAGATCGCAGGATGAAATGAAATCAGCGCTGGTAAAGTTTACCTGTAAAGACTGATCAACATTGTCTTTTGTTTTTTGATCCGGTGTTCTGGTTTCAAAAAAAGTTTCCAGTTCCTCTTCAGCGTCCTTCAATCTTTTATAGACCAGTTCTTCATCCCGCATCCAAACGATCGTGTTCTCCGGTAAAAAATCGAGGAGCGGGATTTTTTCCTTGTCAACAAATTGAGTTTCAATATTGGGGATAATACTTACCTGCAATAATTTTCTTTCGCTTAGTTGTGTTTCCGGATCGACGATCCTGATCGAATCCACCTCATTTCCAAAAAGCTCAATACGATACGGTTTTTCGTTGCCAAAAGAATAAATATCCAAAATGCCTCCGCGAATAGCAAACTGACCCGGCTCATACACAAAATCAGTTCGTTCAAAACCAAAGTCTGCAAGTTTCAATAGCAGGGATCCCACATCAAGCGTATCACCATTTTTGATGAAAATTATATTAGACGAAAGTGTATTCGAAACCACCACTTTTTCAAATACTGCCTCCGGGTAGGTAACCAGCACCTTTTTATTGACCACGCCGGTGGCATTGAGTTGGGAGGCAATTTTTGTCAGCGCTTCTGTCCTTAACATCACGTGACTGCTGTTCAGGAGGCTAAAATTCTTTCTTTGCTTAAAAGAAGCCGGGAAATAAAAAATATCCAGCGCCCCGGTCAGGTTTTCTACCGTATTATGAAAATAAGCGGCATCTTCCGCATCATTTAATACGATAAGGTGATTAAACTGTGAACAGGAAGGATGTTCAAATATGGCAGCTGTAAAAAATTCGGGTGAGCTACCCTGCAGGTTTTCGAGATAAATTTTCTGAATCCGGGTAAAAGAAAGCCTGTCCGCCAGTTGAAAAAGGCGGGGGGAGTCGTAGAATAAATTCATCAAATCCTTTACACTCATCCGGGACAAAAATATGAAATTTGCACTTTGTCTTTATCCAAACATTCGATAGTATATTTAAGTAAATTGCCACCTTTTAAAAGTAAAATATGAAAACAAAGGTTATTGTCTCTGTGGGTTTGATGCTATTGGTAGCCGCCGGTGTTATATACTTTTTTAACAGATCCACTGCCGACCGGCAGGAGCTTGATTCCGCCTATGAAGAGAATGAAGAATTCGAAGAAAAGGAAGCGGCCTATCAATACCTGCGCTGGAAGTATGAAGCCGACATGATAAAAGACCCAACCACGGGTGAAGCATTATTTGGTTTGCGTCACCAGGAAATTGAATTTGCAGGAACGATCCCTGAAAGAAATACTTCATCAGGTGTTGCACGCTTGACAGCGCAAAATAATTATATACCTGCCGGCCCAAACAACATTGGTGGCAGAACAAGAGCAATCGCTTATGATCTTCGCTACAACGGATCTTCCAACCGGGTTTTGATTGCAGGTGGCGTCAGCGGTGGATTATTTAAGTCGATAGACGGTGGTGCAAACTGGACCATGGTAACGCCGCCAAATGAAATTCATAATGTATCTTCTATTGCACAAGACCCAACAAATCCCGACATATGGTATGCCGGTGGCGGTGAATACATCGGTAGTTCTACTGACGCAACGGGTGCCGGTTATCTCGCCTATGGTGTTTTAAAATCTACAAATAATGGCAGTACGTGGGCAAGACTTACATTAAATATAACTGATATCGGCGGCGCGATATTAGCGCCGGGCCAACCGGAAAGATTTGATCACACATTTGACTATGTACATCGGCTTACCGTAAATTCAAATGGACACCTTTATATTGCTGGTCACCGACGCATCGTTCGTTCTACAAACGGAGGCACAAGCTTCCAGGTGGTTTTTGGTGAACCAAATGCGACTATCGGTTCGGCATTCGGAGCCAATGGCCAAATGGATGTAGTTTGTTCTCCAACCGGAAAAGTTTACATCGCGGTGTCAGGGTCTAATCCTGTATTTGGAACAGGTATCAACCCGTCTTTTGGAAGAGGTATCTGGAAATCTGCAACGGGGGACCAGGGATCCTGGACAAGAATTGCAGGTGGTCAAACATTGGGCGTCGATTCGGTTGATGGCTGGAGGGGAAATGCATACGATTTCGTTTCCATAAGCGGATCAAATTTCTATGATACAAGAAGAACGTTATTAGCATTAGCCCCATCAAATGAGAACATTCTTTATGTTTTATATGAGAATGGACTTTCGAATACTGGTTCAAGTCGCAATAAGGAAGCTGATCTTTTCAAACTTGATATGACTTCGGGAAATGTTTGGACAAATCTTTCTGCAAATGTACCCGATTTTCCAGCTGGTGATCATGATGCTACAGATCCGTTTACTATCCAGGGAGGTTATGATTTGTTTATCACAGTAAAGCCGAATGATCCAAATTTTGTGTTGTTGGGTGGCACAAGTTTGTATCGTTCAACAAATGGCTTTGCTTCCACTGCAGGCACTTCATGGATAGGCGGATATGGAAACACTTTGCCAACCCTTCGATTTTATGGACAATTGAATAATCCCAGTGATCCAACTAAATGGAGTCACCCGGATATTCATAATGTGGTATTTAATCCTTCCAATTCAAACGAAGCAATTTGTGGGAATGACGGAGGTCTGCAAAGAACATTGAATATTTCCGCTACCGGCGGAACTGAACCTGTTGCATGGGAAATTATCAGAAACTATCAATCTCTGCAATATTATAGAGTTACCATTGATCCTGAAATCGGGGCAAACAATTTTGCCGGCGGCGCGCAGGATAACGGAACGCACTTCAGAGACAAGACCGGTGTAACAGGAGTTGCAAGTGCGGATAGCAATAATCATAACCGGCTGATCGGTGGTGATGGAGGGTCAGTTGGTATTTCAAAAAGGAATGGTAGCACCCAGTATTTATATGGTGCGGTTCAGTTAGGAAGTATAAGACGTGGACAATTACAAGCCCCATTTGGAGCAACCGAGATTCGTCCCGACGGGCTAACCGGTACATCCCCTGAATTCGGAGAGTTTGTTACCAACTTCAAATTAAATCCTGATAATACTGAAGATCTGTTTTATGTAAACTTTAATCGTTTATTCCGCACAACGAGTGCATCAACTGTTTCTTCCTCATCCGGATGGACAGAATTAACGGGGGTCAGTAGTGCTGTAAATCCATCGAATCCCACTGGCGGAACAAATATCGGTATAAGAGCTCTTGCCTTTAGTCGTGGTAACTACGGCTCATTACATTCGATGTATTTCGG
>DASVAM010000332.1:0-5710 GCA_036376375.1 Chitinophagaceae bacterium | reverse complement strand
TTTTGCTTGCCTTCGGCAAAATTCACCGGGAGAGTTTACTTTTCAAAATATAAATTGATTAAGCGGCCATTTAATTTGATTCGATCAACTTCGACTTTTTAGCAACCTAAATAAGTCATAGATTTGCATCCCGCATTTAATGAATGCATTCGGGTGGTGGCGCAGCCCGGTAGCGCACTTGTATGGGGTGCAAGTGGTCGCTGGTTCGAATCCAGTCCACCCGACATAAAGTGGTCATCCCGATTTAATCGGGATCCACCCGACTTGAAAAACCCTTCAATCAACTGTTGAAGGGTTTCTCATGCTCAACTAGTAGATTAAAACGCTTCTCCTAAGCCAAAGAATAATCCATTCGCCCCATATTTGCCCTTTGCAAGGTCGACACACAAAGTTGTTTTGTTTTCTTTTTGAAAGAGTATACGCAAACCGACACCGCCTCCGGGTTCCCATGCTTCAAATATCTTCCTGTTAAGATCGTCAGATGCAGTCTGAAAATTCAAAAAACAAACTCCGCTAATCAGTTTATTTCTTGTGACCGGGAAACGCCATTCTGTTTCAAAATATGCATACGAAGGCCCTTTGAAACGTGAGAATGTATATCCTCTGCCACTGCGACCTTCCGTATCGGTGCCTGTGGAAGGCATCTCCAAATAAGGCAGGTCACCACTCAGTTTATACGAAGCCCAATGCCAGATAGCGATAACATGTTCAGGATTCCTTTTACTGATGGGCCAATATTTTCGAAAATCATATTGCAGCTGCGCCGCATTCTTTGTACTACCGAGCCATTCCTGGTTGAATTGAAGACTCAGGTCAGCAAAAAAACCACCGTATGGCCGAATAGGATGTTCTCTTGTGTTGTATTGTACGGCGACAATAAGTCCATTTGCAGAGTATTTGTTTGGATCAAATCCATGAATCAAACTATAACGCTGATGCGGTGTATTAAAAGTTGAGCTTTGCTTTTCATCTACTATATTTTTGAAGATATCAAACTTTACTCCTGCGCCAGCATATAAATGCTTGCCGATCTTTTTATAGGCTTTCTCAGCCAGCCTCGTATAATTATATATCATTGGAAAAGCACTATCCGAATTTTTGTTTGAGTAGTTGTTCAGTGTAAAACCTTTGGTAATATACCGCGGGTTACCTGTACCCAGTCCGTAATCAACCAGTCCATAACGTGAGATTTGCCAATGGCCCTGCAGATTCCATTTGTTCTCCGGTAGAAAAAAATTATGTTTAAACTGAATCGTTACCATTCCTTTCGTACTGTATGATCCGAAAATCGAAAGAGTGGAGTAATCAGTATTTTCCGGGTAACCAAATTGTCTGCCACCAGATACACTTGCGCCAATAATAAATCCAAAACTTGGATTGTAGCTAAATGAAGGTAATATTGAGAGGCTGGTTTTCTTCGGTTTCGGATCGATTGTTTCTTTGATCCCAAAAATACTTCTTAACACATCATATGCATCTACTTGTTGTTTCAGGTCATTATCAAGAATAGCCGAATCCTGGGCTTTAACAATAGCGGGACCCAGCATCAAAACAATTAGAAAGTATATTTTCTTAGCGTCCAGCTGCATTTATGAATTTAAATTATTTATTATTCGAATAGCTTCGATCTATTGTTCTTGCTAACTTAGCAAAGATTTTCGGGCAGTAGCGCAGCCCGGTAGCGCACTACGTTCGGGACGTAGGGGTCGCTGGTTCGAATCCAGTCTGCCCGACTGGTTAATTAAGCTCTGTATAACAGAGCTTTTCTTATGTCTCAGTATGTTTACATATTACAGAGCTTGAAAGATCACAACTATTACGTAGGTGAAACAGCCAATATTGGTGCACGATTAAAATTTCACAATGAAGGATTACAAAGATCAACACGATTCAGAACACCATTTAAATTGGTGCTTACAGAAGTGTTTCCAGATAGAGCTGCTGCATTAAAAAGAGAAAAAGAGATTAAGAGTTGGAAAGGGGGCATTAAGTTTAAGAAGTTAATAGAAGGCAGTAGCCCCGCTCAGCGGGACGTTAGGTTCGGGGCGTAGGGGTCGTCCCGATTCAATCGGGATCTGCCCGACTAGCTCTGTTTTTCAGAGCTTTTTTTATTCGAATCCAATTTTTCTTAATCAAAAAACAACCTTTATCTTCGCCGCTTAATGAATCTACTCATTAAGAATGCCCGGGTTATCGATCCCAACTCCCCCTTCAACTCTCAATCCACTGATATTTTTATTGAAAATGGAATGATCAAAAAGATCGGTAAGAATTTATCAGATAAAGTGGATAAAGAGATCTCAGCCGAAGGGCTTTGTGTTTCTCCGGGCTGGGTTGATATGTTTGCAAACTTCGCTGATCCGGGCTATGAGTTCAAAGAATCGATAGAATCGGGGTGCATGGCCGCTGCAGCTGGTGGATTTACAGATGTATTGGTGATCCCCAATACAAAACCTGCGATCGATGCAAAGAGCCAGGTTGAGTATATTGTACAAAAATCAAGATCATTAGCGGTTAATGTCCATCCGATAGGCGCGGTGACAAAGAACACTGAAGGCAGGGAATTGGCAGAAATGTATGACATGAAAACAAGTGGCGCGATCGCTTTTGGTGATGGTATCAATTGTATTCAATCAGCCGGGTTGCTCGTAAAGGCGTTGCAATATGTAAAAGCTTTTGGTGGGATGATCATTCAATTACCGGATGATAAAAGTATTAACGAACATGGCTTAATGCATGAAGGAATTGTTTCAACTCAGATCGGGTTACCCGGCAAACCGGCAATGGCTGAAGAATTGATCGTTGCGAGAGATATTAAGCTGGCAAGATATGCCGGGTCGAAGCTTCATTTTACCGCGATATCTTCAAAAAAATCTCTTGAATATATTGATCGCGGCAAAGCGGGCGGCGCCAGTATCAGTTGCTCAGTTACCCCCTATCATTTATATTTCACAGACCAGGATCTGAAAGAATATGATAGCAATCTCAAGGTAAACCCACCTCTTCGGACTGCTGAAGACAGGGATGCGATCAAAAAAGCAATTGAAGAAGGTACGGTTGATTGCATTGCCTCTCATCATCTGCCGCATGAAGCAGATAGCAAAGAAACAGAATTTGAATATGCAAAAAATGGAATGACCGGCCTGGAAACTGCCTACGCCGTTCTAAGAACTTGCATGCCAAAATTAAAAGAAGAAAGAGTTGTTGCGCTCTTGTCGACCAATGCGAGAAAATTATTGAAGTTACCGGCAGGGTCAATAAAGGAAAATGAAAAAGCCTGTTTGACTTTGTTTTGTCCAAATGCAGAATGGGTTTATGAAAGAAAGAATATTTTATCCAGATCAAAAAACTCCCCTTTTATTGGAAAAAAATTCACTGGTAAAGTAATCGGGATAATTAATAAAGACCAAGTACATTTGAACCCTTAAAACCAACTGTTATGGAAGAAAATAAAATCATGTCGGCACAACTTAAAGGTTTGCTGATCGCTCTAATTGTTATTGTTCTTGGCATCGCTGGCTATTATACGGAACTAGGTTTCAGTAACTGGTTTAACTGGGTGGTAAACGCCATAATGTTTATTGCCATTATAATTGCCTGCGTGCATTTTGCTAATCAAAAAGAAGGTTATGTCACATTTGGCAATGTGTTCATGCATGGATTTAAGATCTCAGCAGTAATAGCTGCAATTGTATTAGTTTATACAGTGCTTGCTTTTACAGTTTTATTTCCTGATATGAAAGAAAGAATATTTGAAATGCAACAAACACAAATGGAAAAATCCGGAATTGATGAGGATCAAATGGAGCAGGGGATGACAATGATGAAAAAGTATTTCATGATCTTTCTTGTGTTAGGAGTCATATTCGGAACGTTGATCTGGGGTTGTATTGCGTCGCTTATAGGTGCTGCGGTTGCGAAGAAAAAACCAATTAATCCGATGACTTCACAAGGCGGCATGTAATGGATATTTCTCTGGTCATACCACTCAAGGACGAAGATGAATCACTGCCGGAGCTCAGTGAATGGATAACCCGTGTAATGAATGCAAATAATTATTCTTACGAAATAATTTTTGTGGATGATGGGAGCACTGATAATTCGTGGAATATTATTGAGGAACTTAGAAATAAAAACCCAAATATCAAGGGCATCAAATTTCAGCGCAATTATGGAAAATCTGCGGGCTTGAATGAAGGATTCCGTGCTGCACAGGGTGATGTGGTGATAACCATGGACGCCGATCTGCAGGATAGCCCGGATGAGATACCCGAACTACGCCGAATGATCATCGAGGATGGTTATGATCTGGTGAGCGGATGGAAGAAAAAAAGATACGATAACACCTTCACAAAAAACATCCCTTCCAAATTTTATAATGCAGCGACAAGGTGGATGTCTGGTATTAAGCTACACGATTTCAATTGCGGATTAAAATCATACCGCAAAAATGTAGTGAAGAGTATTGAAGTATACGGTGAAATGCATCGCTACACTCCTGTACTTGCCAAATGGGCCGGTTTTAAAAAGATTGGTGAGAAAGTAGTCGTACACCAGGCCAGAAAATACGGCGTCAGCAAATTTGGAATAAGTCGTTTTGTGAATGGGCCCCTTGATCTTGCTTCCATCATATTTGTGGGTAAATATGGAAAACGACCCATGCATTTTTTTGGGTTACTGGGATCTATATTTTTTTTAATTGGCATCGGTCTTTCGATTTTCCTGATCATACGAAAGTTTATTAACCCCGAATCTACCCTGACCGACAAACCCGGTTTTTACATTGCACTTACCACAACGATCATCGGTGTGCAACTTTTTCTTTCTGGTTTTATTGGTGAATTGATCTCAAGAAATGCATCGGGAAGAAATTCTTATCTCATCGAAAAGAAGGTCGGCGTTTAATGAGCAAGGTCATTATCATAGGACCCGGCCATCCGTTGCGGGGAGGATTAGCTACGTTTAACCAACGGCTTGCAAAAGAATTTATGAATGCCGGGCATGAATGCTCGATCTGTTCTTTTTCCTTACAATATCCACGCATATTCTTTCCGGGAAAATCGCAATACACCAATGAGCCCGCACCCGAAGGTTTGGTAATACGTCCACTGATCAATTCTATTAATCCATTTAATTGGTTGAGTGTGGGCGATAAACTAAGAAATGAAAAACCTGACATTATTGTCGTTCGTTTCTGGATCCCGTTGATGGGTCCTGCATTGGGAACCATACTAAGGCGTGTAAAAAAGAATAACCATACAAAAATTATTTGCATTGCCGATAATGTAATTCCACATGAGCACCGGCCCGGCGACACTACTTTTACAAGTTATTTCTTAAAAAGCTGTGATGCATTTATCACGATGAGTGAAAAAGTGATGGCTGATCTTCGGCTGTTTCAGAAAACCAGGCCGGGTAAAATTGTGCAGCATCCATTGTATGATAATTTCGGAAATCCATTAACAAAAGATGAGGCAAGAGGAAAATTAAAAATTAATAATGAGGAATTAATAATTCTTTTCTTTGGATTTATCCGGCACTACAAAGGACTTGATATATTACTCCATGCGATGGCGGATGAAAGAATTAAGAAAGCGGGGATAAAACTATTGATCGCCGGCGAGTTTTATGAAGATAAAAGAGTATACCTTGACCTTATCGATCAACTTAAAATTAAGGACCAGCTAATTCTAAGAACAGATTTTATTCC
>DASVAM010000694.1:0-9594 GCA_036376375.1 Chitinophagaceae bacterium | reverse complement strand
CCGGGTAGTAAGATCATATTAATGCTGACTTATAAAACCGGGAAAATAAAACTGATTATTCGTAATACCCGTTTTGGCAAAACCATGATTGCTCCACTTGGTTTGCCACCGGAAACATTTTCGGCAAAGATCTTAACGGATATCAGTTTAACTTATACACCAAAAAAATGGATAGCACTTACAATTGGTGCCAATAATATTGCTGATGTATATCCTGACCGGCTTAAGAATTATGCTAACACATTCCAGGGTGGATGGGTATATAGTCCTGAGGCTTCGCCATTTGGATTTAATGGTGGGTATTATTATATGAATTTGAGTTTTAGTTTTTAAAAAGAATTTTTTCCGGTTCTAATTATACACTCGTAACATTCAGTAGTGAATTTACCCGGGATTTTTGATTGCAATATTCCATGATTCAACTTACATTTATTTTCAATCCCAGCGCTATGAATAAAAACCTTTACGCCTTCTTACTACGCTTTATCTTTTTCTTCCTGGTCTTTGCGGTGGCTTTTTTTCTGCTGATATTTCTTGTAGACCGAAATCCTAACGAAAATTTTCGCATGTTGCTAATTAAAATAGGAATATTGGCGCCCGTCGCATCCTTGTTGTACAATATTTTTGTTGAACGGGATCCTGAGATTGCCGGTTGAAGAAATTTATTCTGTCACCGCTACCTTAAATTGGTAAACTTCCCCGAAAAGATTATTTACTTGTGTTGGCAAACCTTTTCAGCAGCTGGTGATTTGTTACCATTGTTACATCCTCTCAAGGGAGCTTTCTTTTGCAGAAGAAAAAATGAACGATGCGCATCCGCTAATTAAAATATGCCTAATAATCTTTTTCATGTTTAAGAAAATTAAAACTCCAGCTTCCAAACCTGGTTGGACAAAACACCGTTCACAAAACCACCTGCGACAAATACCGTATTGTTTACGGAAAATACAGATGCGTCCTCTGGTATGGCCTGCGGCAATACGCCTATTGACCAGGTGTTGGTATTAATATCGTAGATATCAAACTTATCAGCATCTGTACCACCATCAAACCGAAGGAAAATGATCTTGTTATCTTTCAATACAATATTTTGCCCGAGGTTCATGTACCATTTTGCAGGGCGGGACAAGTATTCTATTACGCTGGTCCCTGTATTTAGATCTATTATTTCTACTTCACAGATGGCAGAATTATCACCAGATTGCTTTCGACCCCCCGCCACGTAAAGTTTATTGTTTACTGCAATAGCGCCAAAGTAAGCTCTTGCTTTTTGCAAGGAAAGGGTTGACCAGGCATTACTAACATTATCGTAAATATCCATTGTAGAAGAAAAAGCATTTAATCCCTCCCCTCCAATTATGTATACGTTGTTATTGACAGCTATGGCGGCATGACCGCCATGTCTACCTTCACTTAAAGAAGCACTTGACCAGGAGTTGGTAGAAAGGTTGTAGATGCTCACTTCTTGTGTAATGCTGTTGCCATAGCCACCTTGTGTTCCTCCAGCAAAAAGAATCTTGTTACCAACAGATGCTCCTGCAATACCCAAACCTAAGACAGGGGAGTTATCCAAACTATCCCATTGATTAGTAGCTGCATCGTAAGTGAGCGAAATTCTTCCGTACCAATCTGTACAACCCATAAGATTATCACCTCCGGCAAAAAATACTTTGCTTCCCGCAACGGCTACTGCCATACCAAAATCTCCCGAACCCGAGATCGAAGAAGCCCAAGGCCTTTCTGATGCAGACCAGGTATTGTTAGCTATATCATACATGTCAACCTTATTTGAGCCTGTGCAATCGGCAGGCAAACCTAAACCACCGTTAAATAAAATCTTGTCCCCGGCAGCAGCAACAGATATCCATGATCGTGGCTCAGAAAGCGTACCCGTACTTATTAGCTGTGCATTTACCGTTGGTCTGTTCTCATTACCACAGACTAACACTGTTTCTTCCGCATTTACGATTATTCGCAAAGTATCTTTATCAAACAATCCTCCTGCATCAGTTACTTTTAACTCAAATTGATAAACACCTTCTACAAGATTATTCACCTGCGTTGTTACTGTATTTGCATTAGGAATATTGAATGATGCTGGCCCTGAAATTTTTGTCCATAGGTAAGTGGCAATGTTATTGTCCGGGTCGGCTGAGCCTCTTCCATCAATTGCTGCAATATTAGTTGGTAATGCAATTGCCTGGTCTGCTCCGGCATTTGCAACAGGAGGACGATTCGGTTGCGATGGATCATTTACAATTACCTGCATTGTATCTTTTGCAGATAAGCCTTTATTATCTGTTACAGTTAATTCATATAAATAAGTTCCAGCAGTAAGATCTCTTACTATAGATTTTGCTGCTGCTGAATTAGTAATATTAAAAGATGCAGGACCAGAAATTTTTTTCCAAAGCCATGCACTTATCATCCCATCCGGGTCATTAGAGGCTGAGCCATCCAATGAAACACTATCGGTTGGTAAAGTGATCACCTGGCCAGGCCCTGCGACGGCGATTGGTGGTTTGTTATTTTCTCTGCAGCCTTCACATGATGTTTCTTTTTTGCAGGAATTGAATATGAAAATTCCTGCGAAGGTTATAATGGTTAATGTAAAAAAATGTTTTTTCATTACAGGAAGAGTTTATCAATGCTGCCAATCAGCATCCCATCCGTTTGCAATGATTGTTCCGGATGCACTTCCGTTTGCAGCCACCCATTTTATTGTTTTGTTGTCCGTGTAGGCTATACTTGTACCATCTGGGGACCACGAGGTCCTTGGTTCACCATAAACTTCCGATAAGCCGAAACCAGTATTGATTATTGTTAGACCCGTACCATCAGCGTTCATGACACCGATTGACCTTCCTTGAAAGCCAGGGATCGTAACAGTAACAGAAAGTTTCGTTCCGTTTGGCGACCAGGAAGGTTTCCAGTAATCTTGGTTATTAAACGATGGGGTTAGGCAAATCATTCCGCTGCCCTGCGGTGAAATGGTGAAAATATCCGAAATAAAATCCCATAAATTCCAGTCACTATCAAATGCAATCTTGGTACCATCCGGCGACCAGGCCGGAGTCGGGGCTACGCTACTTCCATCCGTATTGGGTATTGTTGATATTGCACCATTGGTCAAGTTCATCACCGAGATTGAACTGCCATTGTAAAAATCATGAAAGGCAATCCTGGTACCATCCGGCGACCAAGCCGGATTACTCGCAAGGTTCGTAAATGTTTTCTGTTCAGGATCCGATCCGTCCGCATTCATAATGTAAAGATTGCTATTTCTGATGAAAGCGATAAGGGTTCCATCTGGCGACCAGGCGGGATCTCCATCCACGGCAGCATCATTGGTCAGGCGGGTAACATTTGAACCGTCAGCATTGCATGAATAAATTTCATCATTGCCATCACGATCGCTGACAAAAACGATCTTGCAAGTTGTGCAAGATGGCGGCTGAGTGGACTCTGCATTCACTGTCACTTGCACTGTATCTTTGTCAACTAATCTTGTTTTATCCGTCACCTTCAACTCAAATTGATATACTCCTTGCACAAGATTTGTTACCTGTGTTCGCAATGCATTCGCATTGGCAATACTAAAAGATGATGGTCCGGAAATTTTAGTCCATAAAGAACTGGTGATGTTATTATCAGCATCAGAGGCACTCCCATTAAGGGTGACTGAGTTTACCGGTAAAAAAATATTGACATCAACGCCTGCATTGGCTACCGGCGGGTTTTTATTTGGGCCACCTCTTCGGGTGGCGGTTTCTTCAGCTTGCGATTGATTTGGTTTGTCAATTTGTTTTTGACAAGAGCTAACCGCCAATGCCGTTATTAAGATAATTGATAAGATTCTTGTTCTCATAAAAATGTTTTTTATTACAGAAAGAGTTTATCAATGCTGCCAATCAGCATCCCATCCGTTTGTAATGATTGTTCCTGATGCACTTCCAGTTGCAGCCACCCATGAGACATTCCACCCTGATCCTGATTGGGAACTGTACACGATGATAGTGCCGTCACCCGACCACGAAGTTCTTGCCCCTGTGTTGCCCAACACGAGCGAAGTGAGTCCGCTACCATCGGCATTCATGACACCAAGATGCGAGATGTAGGTGCCGTAGTAGTCGCCGATATTTTGGTTGATCACCACCGCAAGCTTCGCACCGTTCGGCGACCAGCTCGGATAATCGAAATCATAATATCCATTGTTGATGCCGGAAGTGAGAGGCGTGAACCCAGTGCCATCGGCATTAATTGTGGAGATGTCCGGATAGGCTCCCATGGCAATTTTTGTTCCATCGGGTGACCATGCCGGATTGAACCCACCCGCGAATAGCAGGAGCGGTGATCCGCTTATTGCACTGACCACATAAATGCCGCCCTCGTAGCTATCATCCGAAGTATAGGTATAATACGAATATGCGATCTTCGTTCCATCTGGCGACCATGTCAGGCCCTGTATCCAACCATTTGGATCCACCGAGAATGTTCTTTGCACAACATTTGAACCGTCAGCATTCATCATATAAAGCTCAGGAGAGCCGCTGCGATCGCTGATGAACGCAATCTTAGTTCCATCTGCCGACCACTCCGGTTGAGCATCGTAACCCGGATCGTTTGTAAGTCGTATGAGATTTGATCCATCTGTATTGCAAGTAAAAATTTCATCGTTGCCATCACGGTTACTCACGAACACGATCTTGCATGTTGTGCATGGTGGCAGCTGATTCAACATCACCGTTGCCTGCACAATATCTTTATCAATCAATCCTCTTGCGTCCGTTACTTTCAATTCAAATTCATAAACACCTTCAATAAGGTTAGTCACTTGTGTTTGTACAGAATTGGGATTTGCAATAGTAAATGACGATGGGCCTGAAACTTTTGTCCATAAATAACTTGCGATATTGTTGTTCGGATCAGTTGAGGCGCTACCATCAAGTGCTACTGTATTTGTTGGAAGAAGAATTGTTTGATCGGGCCCTGCATTGGCAACGGGTGGAAGAGGTTTGCCTTTGCCGGGTGGGCGGGCCCCTGCAACTTCATCAGAGGGTGTGTTTCTGTTAAAGGCAGATTCTTTTTTGCAGGAAAAGAATATAATACTGATAAACAAAACTGCTGATAGGATCTGTTTCATAAAATAATTTTAAGCGTGTTGCAATAGAAATGCATTGCATACTAACCGGAGCTTAACAGGAAATTACCCGTTGTTTGCCAATAAACTCAGCAGCAGCATTATCTTAATACTGTAGGCGACCTCTATATGGAAAGTTTCCTGCGTCGATGTCGTCTTTAAAGTTTATTTGTCCACTAACACCAGCGAAAACACCTGTTCCACTACCAGCTGCAATAGGGTGTTGACAACGTCCAAAAATTTCTGCACCTAAAGGACCACCGTCGCAGTCTTCATACTTCGCTTCAAATTTGTAAGTGGTCCAAAACGTGCCGGATTGACCATTGTAAGTACCCACGAAATACTCTCTTCCCTCTTCACGGTAAGTTCCACTCGGCGAACATTCGAAGTCGTCAATGAATGCATAGAGACAACCTTCAAGATCTCCCGTCATTTTAATAGCATATACAGCACCCTGGCTTTCAAAGTCACATTCACCGGCTGTTGCGTAAAAGCCGACACCCGATATTTGCGCTGCTCCGCTACTGTTTGCAGAGGTTTGTTCTTCATGGTGTGTTTCTTTCATTGATTCAGAACTGTTGTTTTTGCTGCAAGCGAAGAAGATAACAGTTAGCAGAAAACTCAGGCTAATAGAAATTCTGTGTTTCATAATCTTATTTTTTTTTGATGAATAATAGAAGATTGTTGCAAACCAAAAAGTAGTTTACATGATATAAATGATGTTTTTTAAGGGGATGGGAACGACCCGCAATTTTTTGTTAGGTCTTTGGAATAAATCTTATTGCGTGGCCTGCAAATAATGGCCGCTTAGATAATGGCACCTATAAATAATTCTAATCATCTATTTTTATTGATTGCAGAATTGCATTCATATTATTTCTTACAAACACGAGCACAGGCGAAGGACGGACCTTAAAGTTTTTTGATCTCCCAGACCTCTCCTGCCAGGCTCACCACGTATGCATTGTTGCCGATGATCTCCATCGAGGTGGGCTGGTTCAGGCCGTCTATGATTACGCTGAAGCCGCCATTCGGTTTGAGCTTCAGGAGTGCGCCAGTGTTTGGCAGCGCCGGCTCCCCTTCAAACACACCATCCCAGGTGCCCTGTGCGAGGGTATAGAGTGTGTTTCCGCTGCCAAATTCCACGTCTACAAATAAACCAACATTCAACCCGGCGGCTGAGGCCACTTCCGTGGCGATGGGCGGCTTTGGCGAGAGGGACATAAGCCTGGCATTCTCAGGCAAATGAGGAATGGGACCGGCTTGGGTGAAGTAGATCGTGTTGCCTCTCAACGCCGGCCCGGTCGGAACGACATTCCCGAAAGCAATCATCTCAGTGATCTCGCCATCGAGGGTAACATAAAGTATGCGGTTATGATGCCCATCATTGACAATGAAACCATCACGGTAGGATTCGAATGCGTACTGCCAGCCGGTGGGCACGAAGTGGTCCGACACCGGGGGATTCGCAACGGACCATGCGCCGAGATCCGCCATGATGGTATAGGTATCCGGGCCATCCACCCGGTAGATGCCTACGATGTCGGTACGAGTGGGATCGAGATCCGATGCCACGCCGGTAACCAGTGCATATGCAGTCCCGCCGCGGAAGGCGACATCGATCACTCCACCACCCTGGAAGAACGGGTCTGGGTTGCGCTTTGGCAATCCGGTGGTGAAGAGCGTCAAGGCACCGGTCTTCGGGTTTATGCGCCAGATGTTGCCGGCGAGCGGTGCGGTGACATACAAAGCCTCGTCAGGGCCGACAGTACTGCCCTGGAGTTCCCCCAGGCCGGCAACCAGCAAGGCCGGTAACTGCGTTGTTCCTTTGCTATTGTTTGCAGCCGTTTGCTCTTCGGATAATATTTCATTCTTTGCCAAGAGCTTATTGTCTTTGCTACAGGCAAAAAGAATTACAGCAAGCAAAAAACTCAGATAAATAAAAGTCTTTTGTTTCATCGATAATGAGTTCATAACAATAATTTTTATAAGTAAAAAATGCGTTGGGTTGTATAGTTAATGCTGCCAGTCTGCATCCCAACCATTGGTCACGATCGTTCCACCGGTGGAACCATCAGCGGCGACCCATGAGAGATTGTATATTGATCCAGACCATGAATTATACAAGATGATAGTGCCGTCGGCCGACCACGAGGTCGGTGAGCCGCTCGCCGGGAGCAAAGTGAATCCGCTACCATCAGAATTCATAACACTAACAGTAGGGACGCCGTTGTTGTTGCTTCCACGGTACTCCAACGCAAGCTTCGCACCGTTCGGCGACCAACTCGGATAACCGAAACTGAAATTATAATATCCAGTATTGATTCCGAAGGTGAGAGTCGTCAAGCCCGTACCATCCGGATTAATTGTGGAGATGTCATTGAGGTCCCTCAGGGCAATTTTTGTTCCATCGGGCGACCATGCCGGATTCCACCCATACCCGAGCAGCAGAAGCGGTGATCCGCTTGTTGCACTGATTACATTAATGCTGCTCGTAGAGCTCTCCTCCTCGCTAAAATAGATATTCTCCGAATATGCGATCTTCGTTCCATCTGGCGACCATGTTAGGCCCTCTATCCAACCATTTGGATCCACCGAGAATGTCCTTTGCACGATGTTTGAACCATCCGCATTCATGATGTAGAGGTTATAATAGCCATCCCGGTTACTAACGAAAGCAATGTGTGTTCCACCCGGCGACCAAGTCGGTTGGCCGTCGTCACCCGGATCGTTCGTCAACCGTGTAATATTCGAGCCATCGGTATTACAGGCGTAAATCTCGCCATTTCCATCCCGTGCACTCACGAAAACGATCTTGCATGTGGTGCACGGTTGCGGGGGCCAAACTGTCACTGGCACCTGCACGGTATCCCTGTCAAACAATCCTCTCGCATCTGTTACTTTTAATTCAAATTCATAAACACCTTCCACAAGATTAGTTACTTGTGTTTGTACAGAATTGGCATTTGCAATAGTAAATGATGATGGGCCTGAAATTTTTGTCCATAAATAACTTGAGATATCGTTGTTCGGATCAGTTGAGGCGCTACCATCAAGTCCTACTGTATTTGTTGGAAGAGTAATTGTTTGATCGAACCCTGCATTGGCAACCGGTGGACGGGGTTTGCCTTTACCGGGTGAGCGGGCCCCTGCAACTTCATCAGGCGGTGTATTTCTGTTAAAGGAAGATTCTTTTTTACAGGAAAAGAATATCATACTGATAAACAAAACTGCTGATAGAACCTGCTTCATAAAATAATTTTAAGCGTTTACAATAGAATTACATTGCATACTAACCGGAGCTTAACAGGAAATTGCCCGTTGTTTACCTGGTTGCTCACACATAAAATCATAAAGTGTCGATACTTGCTCATTCTTTGATCCAATGATTAATGCATCAGCTTAAACAATTCCCATGGTACATCTACTTCTGGAATAAGAAAAAGGTTGGGTAAAAGAAAAAACAATCACAATAATTCATACCTTTTGAGTGACGATTTTTGGATCAAGCCTGGTCTATATGCCAATCTCTATCGAATTAAACTGACCATTTATAAAAGTCCTTTATCTACCCAACCTTTAACCCTGTTTTTCAGTAAATGCAACCAAAATCATGTTTGTGAGACACGTTCACCTTTTCAGTCTTTTGACTTTTATTGCTGTCTTGTTTTTTCAATGTCGGAAAGATGTTGGATATATAGGAAGCGGTGATTACGGCCAGGAATTAATCCCAAATCCGATTACCGCTAACCTGCAGGGAAATGTTTTAGATGAAAACGGACAACCTGCGGCAAACGTGGTGATTAAAGCAGGTACCGAAACTACTGTTACTGATAACAAAGGTTATTTCCGCATTAACAATGCTCCCTTAGATAAAAATGCTTCATTAGTTACCGCTGAGAAAACAGGATATTTTATCGCCTGTCGAACCTTTAGTGCAACATCCGGCACTAACCAGGTAGTGATCAGGTTAACAAAGAAAGACTTAAGTGGCACAGTTAATGGCGCCAGCGGCGGAGATGTGAGTCTTACGAATGGAACAAAAATTTCTTTGCCTGCTAATGGTATTGTAAGGGCCTCGGACAACAGTAACTATACAGGAACTGTAAATGTATATGCGGCTTACATTGATCCAACAGCCGCAGATATTTCATCCAGGGTTCCCGGTTCATTCATGGCAATTGATAAAGTTGGTAAAAGAGTCTTTCTCTCCTCTTACGGTATGATGGCGGTTGAGCTGGAATCATCAGCAGGAGAAAAATTGCAGATCAAACCGGGCAATACAGCTACGCTTACTTCACCGATACCTTCTTCAAGACAGGCCGCCGCACCTGCCACCATTCCTTTATGGTATATAGATGAAAGAACAGGGCTTTGGATGGAAGAAGGTACAGCAACAAAGCAGGGCAGTGTTTATGCAGGAACGGTTAAGCATTTTTCATTCCGGAACTGCG
>DASVAM010000331.1:0-2939 GCA_036376375.1 Chitinophagaceae bacterium | reverse complement strand
ACAAGCTATTATTTATGAAAAAAGTTTTCTCATTGTTATTTGCCACGGTATTGTACCTGGCTCTTGCAGCCCAAAAATTTGACCGGGTTAAATTTTATGAAGATGAAACTTTGGTGAATGCAAATTTGGAATTTGATATGAAAGATCTTCTTGCCAAAAAAGCATTGGATCGATATTTACCCGGGACGTTTACGATGACCTTCAAAGATGGTTCGACTGTCAGTCAAAAAATGGAAGTCACAGCAAGAGGTAACTTTAGAAGGGAAACGTGTTTTATGCCGGGTCTTAAGATCAATTTCAAAAAAGATAGCACTGGTCCTTTAGCTAAATTCAAGGAAGTAAAACTCACCAATGGTTGCAATCCCGGCGAAGACCCCGGGCAATTGGTTATTAAAGAATATTTAGCCTACAAGATCTATAACCTTCTTACCGATATGAGTCTCCGGGTAAGGTTGTTGAGAATTTCGTTTAAAGATGTTTCAGGTAAACGTAAGCCCTATACCCAGTATGGTTTTTTTATTGAAGACATCGATGATATGGCAAAGAGGAACAATATGGTGGAAGTAGAAGGGACGGCATTTAATACAGAGCAAACCAACAGGGACCAGATGACAATTGTTACTTTGTTCCAATACCTGATAGCCAATACCGACTGGTCGGTACCTGCGTATCATAATATAAAACTCATAGGCTCGAAAGAGGATCAGAGTTTGAGACCCTATACTGTTGCTTACGACTTTGATATTTGCGGGTTCGTTGACCCTCCTTATGCGACGATCGACGAACAATTACAGAGCGAGATCACCAGTGTGAGAGAAAGATTAAACCGTGGCTTTCCAAGAACCATGGAAGAGTTGAAAATCGCAGTTAAATTATTCAATGACAAGAAGGAAAGCATTATGGGACTTATAAAGAACAACGAGTACCTGAATTCAAAGCAAAAATCGGGTTTGGTAAACTACGTTGAAGAATTTTATAAAATCATTAATAACGATAGAGAATTGAAAAGCATATTTGTTGACGGGGGAAGGAGGAATTGAGTCGGTAGTCGGTAGTCGATGGGCAATAGGCAATAGGCAATAGGCAATAGGCAATAGGCAATAGGCAGTAACCCTGGGGAAAGCAAGTTATTGAATTCAGGATAAATCTAAGTTCACCTTCATGGGACGCGATTATCCTTCCAAATGAAGAGAGATCACGATCATTCTGGATTGGATCCGGTCTATAACATTTGAATATTTCAGGTTTTCATCACGACTGTGAATATTGCGCATGCCGTTGCTCACTTTTACTTCCGGAGAAAAGATAAAACTCGGGAAATAAAAATTGAAACCCATACCGAACTCTATACCATAATCCGATTTCTGCAACTTCACGAGATCTTCAGCTCTTCTTGCCCGTGCGTTGGCAGCGAGGTCTATGTCCGCTTTTACACCCCCCAACATATATACCCGAAAGTTCCCGATCCTGTCGCTATTAAATTTTAATTGAAAAGGAAAAGAGAAGATCACTGACTCTATTTTCTTTGTGGGTTCGAAACCGTCGAATGGATCTTTGTATTTTAATTTGTAGGTGATGCTGCGATCAGTGAACATCAGTTGCGGATTGAATCTGGCTTCAAAGCGGTTGCTAAGTTTTGCTGTGGCATTTAATCCTAATTGAAAACCCGGTGAATTCAGGGGTAATATTTCCATGACACTATCATATTGAAGAAAGCGGGGATGCTGCTCTATATGGAAACGGGTAATGTTTGCACCAAGGGTGATGCCAAAATAATAGGGCTTGACGTCATGATCAAGCTGGTATAATTCCTTTTGCGACCATGCCGATGGGCGAATCAGTAAAACAAATGCGAATAAGATAAGGGGCTTTATAACTTTCTTCCGCTGTATATGCAACATATTCCAAAGCTTAACGGTTTACATTCGGTATTGGAAAATCCAACACTATTTAAGATGGCGGTAAAATAATCGCGGTCAGGAAAGGCATTTGACGACCTGTTCAGATATCGGTACGCATCTTTATTTTGCCTGAACCAGCGGGCCACTTCCGGCGCCACTATTCCCATATACAGGTTGTACAGGTTTTTGAATCCCCAATTTGGTTTGGAAAATTCAAGTATTACAAGCATGCCACCGGGCTTCAGCACCCTCAGCATTTCTCTCAATCCGTTTTCCAGGTTTTCGAAATTCCTGACCCCAAAGGCCACCGTCACCGCATCAAACGAATTATCAGGAAAATTTATTGCCTCCGCATCACCTTTTAGCAGGTCAATTTTATTCACAAGTCCTTCTTTTTCAATCTTTTTTCTTCCCAACTCCAGCATTTCAGCGGAAAGGTCTAACCCCGTTACTTTATTTGGGTTCAATAGGCGGCATGACAGGATTGCCATATCAGCAGTACCGGTAGCCATATCCAGGATGGTTTTCGGTTCGAGCTTTTTAAGGAGATTGATCGTTTTTTTGCGCCATTTCATATCAGTACCGGCAGAAAACAGACGGTTCATCAGGTCATAACGGGCCGCAATGCCGTCAAACATTTCTTCCACCTGTTGCTTCTTGTTTGTATCTGAAGCATAAGGCTTTATTTCATCATGAGGAAATTGGGGATTCATTGCGGCTGCGAAGGTAAGCCAATATGGTTTGAGGTTTTATGCTGGGGTTGGATGTTTTTTAGTTGAGAATACCCGATTCGTTTTTCTATTTTAAACGTTGAATTAAAAAAGAAAAGCCTTTGCCTTGCACTTTAACCAAATGATCTAAACTACTTCAAAGTTTGCCATCATTCCCATGTCTTCGTGTTCAAGTTTATGACAGTGGAGCAGGTAGACACCACGATATTTTTCAAACCGGATCAATACCTCAACAGTTTCCCCATCTTCGAGCAAAACGGTGTCCTTCCATCCATTTTCCCAGGGATATGTCAGGTTACGGCCACCT
>DASVAM010000065.1:0-6010 GCA_036376375.1 Chitinophagaceae bacterium | reverse complement strand
TTTTTTGCCAAAATAAATTCCACCAGTCAATTCACGGAAGATGATAAAATCAACACCTTCCATATTCTTTGGCTTAATAGGGCAGAGGTGTTGTAAAGTTGGATAAGTAGTAACGGGGCGTATATTGGCAAAAAGTTGCAGTGCCTTTCTTATTCCAAGAATCCCCTGCTCGGGCCTCACTTTTGCATTTGGATCATTGTCATATTTCGGGTGGCCAACAGCACCAAACAGAACAGCATCACTGTCAAGACAAATATCGATGGTTTCAGCAGGTAACGCGGTACCTGTTCGATCAATTGCATCGGCACCGATCAAGCCTTCCTGATAGATAAATGTATGTCCAAACCGTTCTGCTATGGCATTTAATACACGGATGGATTGTCTCGTCACTTCCGGGCCGATTCCATCACCATTTAATATTGCTATCTTCTTTTTCATTTTGCGGAGTAGTTTAATGCCTGCCTGCAGCAGGCAGGGTATAATTTATCTTTCAAGGGTTTCAAATTCTTCTATTTCTTTTTTAGCGTTCAACAAATAATCAATATCATCGTATCCATTCAGCAAACAGGTTTTTTTATAACTATTGATCTCAAAAGCCTCCCCTAAATCCCCTCCGAAGGAGGGGACTTTTGGAAACTCTAATAATTTGATAGTTTGCTTTTCAAGATTGACTTCAATTTCTGTTGAAGGATCTTTTTCTACAGAAGCAAATATTTTTTGAAGAGATGATTCACTAACTGTGACCGGCAACAAAAAATTATTCAGGGCATTGTTCTTAAAAATATCAGCAAAAAAGCTGCTTACCACCACATCAAAGCCAGCATCTTTAATCGCCCATGCTGCATGTTCTCTCGAAGAGCCGCAACCAAAGTTTTTACCTGCTACCAGGATCTTTCCGCTATAGGTTTTATTATTCAGAACAAAATCTGGCTTTGGCTGTGATTCATCATCGTTTAAATATCTCCAGTCACGAAATAGATTTTTGCCAAAGCCATCCCTGCTGGTTGCTTTTAAAAAACGTGCGGGAATGATCTGGTCGGTATCCACATTTTCAATATTAAGAGGTACGGCTGTTGATCTCACTATATTAATACTCCTTGACATTAGTAATTATTAATTAATAATTATTAATTATTGCTGGCGAGTAACTCTCTGACGTCTGTTACTACGCCTGTTACGGCAGCAGCAGCTGCTGTTAACGGGCTTGCCAGCATTGTTCTTGCACCGGGTCCTTGTCTCCCTTCGAAATTTCTATTACTGGTACTGATACAATATTTGCCTGCAGGAATTTTATCTTCATTCATACCCAGGCAGGCACTGCAGCCCGGTTGGCGCAACATAAATCCTGCTTCTTCAAAAACTTTATCAATGCCTTCTTCAATTGCCTGCTTCTCTACCTGCTTACTCCCCGGGACGACCCACACTTCTACATCGTCAGCTTTCTTTTTCCCTTTTACAAATGAAGCCACCATCCGGAGATCTTCAATCCTTGAATTGGTACAACTCCCGATAAATACATAGTCTACTTTCTGTCCTTTTATGGGCGTTCCGGCTTTTAAACCCATGTAGGCAAGTGATTTTGATAAACCACTTTTATCAGTCTCGTTAACAGTTTCAATCGTCGGAATATTATCATTGACACCAATTCCCATTCCCGGGTTGGTACCATAAGTAATCATCGGCTGAATGTCGTCAGCGTCGAGGAAAATCTCATTATCAAAGCTTGCATTGCCATCACTATACAATGTCCTCCAATAGGCAACTGCTTTATCCCACGCTTCGCCTTGCGGAGCAAATTTTCTTCCCTTGATATAATTGAAAGTTGTTTCATCAGGAGCGATCAAACCACATCTTGCACCCATTTCGATACTCATGTTGCAAATGGTCATTCTTGCTTCCATCGAAAGACTCCTGATCGCTGAACCAGCAAACTCAACGGCATAACCGGTGGCGCCACTTGCGGAAATTTTTGAAAGGATATAAAGCACAATGTCTTTACTTACCACCCCTTCCTTCAACTTACCATCCACATTTATGCGCATCAGTTTTGGTTTCGTCTGCATCAAACATTGCGTTGCCAAAACCATTTCCACTTCACTGGTCCCAATACCAAAAGCAATTGCACCAAATGCTCCATGAGTTGATGTGTGACTATCGCCACAAACAATTGTCATCCCCGGCTGAGTGATCCCTAATTCGGGTCCTATAACATGAACAATGCCCTGGAACGGGTGTCCAAGGCCATATAATTCTACTCCATGTTCTGCACAATTTTTTATTAGCGCTTCAACCTGTTTTCGGCTGAGTTCTTCTTTGATCGGCAGATGCTGGTCGATTGTAGGAACATTGTGGTCAGCAGTAGCAACCGTTTGTTTCGGTCGAAAAACCCTGATGCCCCGTTTATTCAGTCCGTTAAATGCCTGCGGACTCGTTACTTCATGAATAAAATGTTTGTCGATATATAAAATGGAAGGCCCATCATCAATCTTTTTAACGATGTGTTTCTCCCAGATCTTGTCAAATAATGTGGCTCCCCCACCCCCTGATGGTGGGCTTTGGGAAGAGTCATTATGTTTATCGTCACTCATGGAATCTATTAGACTTAATTTTTTTGAATACTCAATTAAGCGGGCCTTGTGTGCTTACTAAGTCTTCCGCCTTAGGCGGAGAGATTTAGAGGGGCCAAAACAGCGTGACGTAGAAACGTCACGCTATAAACCAAAACTATCTGCTGCCCGCCCATGCGGATAAGAGAAGAATTTATGCAATCACTGCTTCCGGCTTAAATTGTTTTGCCATATTAAGCAGATCACTATCTTCCACTTCTTTTTTTGAATCAGCCACTTTCAAAAATTGCTCATACAATTTGTCAATATCATTTCGTGTGAACTCGTGACCAAGTTTTCTTAACCGGTGAGCCAACGCACTTCTTCCACTTCTTGCAGTCAACACGATCTTTGAGCCCTCGGCACCAACTTCTTCCGGTTTTATGATTTCATAACATAATGCATCCTTCAAAAAACCATCCTGGTGAATACCGGATGAATGAGAAAATGCATTGCTGCCAACGATCGCTTTATTGGCCTGTACAGGCATACGCATGGTATCAGCTACCAGTTGGCTGACCGGGTTTAATAATTCCGTTTTAATATTGGTGTAATATCCCAACGAATGATGTTGTTTTAAAATCATCACGACTTCTTCAAGTGAAGTATTACCGGCCCGCTCACCAAGACCATTGATCGTACATTCTATTTGCCTTGCACCATTGATCACCCCTGAAATTGAATTCGCTGTTGCCAACCCAAGATCATTATGGCAATGACAGGAAATGATAGCCTTGTCAATATTGGGAACATTATTTTTCAGGTAAGCTATCTTTTCTCCATATTGGTGAGGTAAACAATAACCCGTTGTATCGGGTATGTTAACGGTAGTGGCACCGGCTTTAATGACAGCTTCAATTACGGTTGCGAGATAATCATTATCGGTACGGCCCGCATCTTCTGCATAAAACTCAACATTGTCAACAAAATTTTTTGCCCACTTTACACATTGAATGGCCCTTTTTAAGATCTCCTCTCTTGTTGAATTGAATTTTGCTTTAATGTGAAGGTCAGACGTTCCAATACCTGTATGGATCCTTGGATTTCTTGCAAGTTTTAAAGCTTCAGCAGCTACTTCAATATCTTTTTGTACGGCCCGGCTAAGTCCACAAACCTGCGCATCTTTAATAATGGCGGCAATCTGTTTTACACTTTCAAAATCGCCTGGACTGGAGATCGGAAAGCCCGCTTCAATTATATCAACACCCAACTCTTCGAGCTGTAATGCTAATTCGATCTTTTCTTTTGTATTCAGCTTGCAACCTGGCACCTGCTCTCCGTCTCTGAGAGTAGTATCGAAGATGTAAACCCTGTTTTTTGGCATACAAACGTTTATCAGGTGATAAAATAAACAGGCTGCTTATTTTTGTGTTGCTTGCCGGTAACCAATAAACTTACAGCCTGTTTGTTCGAAAGTATTCTTATTTATTTTCCCGGTAAAGTCAAAATTGGTTGTATTTTACGCCGGGCAGGGGCCTAAAATTCTGGTAAAACCCTTACCTGTAAAGGATTTCAGCTAATTAAAACTACAATGCCCAACCGTTCTGCAGATACCTTGTTTCAGCTCATAAAATCGCTTGAAAAAAGCGAGAAGAGGAATTTTAAGCTCTTTGTGAAAAGAAATACCGGCGGGGATCTGAAATTTCTAAAAGTCTTTGATGCGCTGGATGGAATGAAGGAATATGACGAAGCCGTATTGTTGAAAAAGAATAAGGACATTAAGAAACAGCAGCTCTCCAATATTAAAGCTAATCTGTACAAGCAGATACTTACAAGCCTTCGCCTGATCAGTGATGAAAACAACATTGATATCCAGTTGCACGAACAGATGGCACACGCAAGAATATTATTTAATAAAGGATTGTACCTGCAAAGTCTGAAAGTGCTCGATAAAATGAAAGAATTGGCGAGAACACATCACCAGCTTACTTATTTGCAGCAGGTTTTATTTTTTGAAAAGAAGATCGAGGCTTTATTTATCACAAGAAGCATGCGCAACCGGGCCGATCAATTGACACAGGAAAGTGAGGAGGTGAACGAACGGCTTACGGTGGTAAATAAACTTTCCAATCTTTCTTTGCAATTATATAGCTGGTATATACAGCACGGGCATGCACGGAATCAAAAAGATTTTGATGAGCTCAAAGATTATTTTGAAAGACACTTACCCGGGAATATTAAAAAAGATTCTTTTTACGAGAAGCTTTACCTGTATCAGTGTTATACATGGTATGCATTTATCCGGCAGGATTTTCTGCAATATTACCGGTACACGCAAAAATGGGTCGATCTGTTTGATGAATACCCCATGATGCTTGCAGCAGAAACGGCTATGTACACCAAGGGAATGCATAATTTGATGGGTGCCCATTTTGACCTGCTAAATCATGAGAAATTAAAGGAGACGATCCGGAAATTTGAGGCGTTTACGAAACATCCGTTGGTCATTAACAATGAGAATAACCGTATCCTTACCTATGTATATTTATATACCGCTAAAATCAACCTCTGTTTTCTGCAGGGAAATTTTACAAAAGGATTAAAGCTTGTTCCTTTCCTTGAGAAAATGCTGAAGGAATATGGACCGTTTCTTGATAAGCACAGGGTTCTCGTGTTTTATTATAAGATCGCTTGCTTATATTTCGGCAGTGGCGAAAATGAAAAAGCGATTGATTACCTGAATAAGATCATAAATGAGAGAGCCGATCTGAGGACCGATCTGCAGTGCTATGCCAGGTTGTTACACCTGATCGCACATTATGAACTGGGAAATTTTGATCTCCTGGAATATTTGATAAAATCGGTTTACCGGTTTATGGCTAAGATGGAAAATCTTAGTGGAGTCGAGGAGGAAGTATTTACCTTCCTCCGCCGCTCATTTCACGTTGGGGCACATGCATTAAAACCCGAGTTTGAGAAATTATTGGACAAGTTGAAGAAATATCAACGAAATCCTCTCGAAACAAGAGCGTTTAGCTATCTCGACATTATTTCCTGGCTTGAGAGCAAGATCAATAATGTGAATGTACAGGATGTGATCCGGGAGAAATATTTATTGGGTAAGAAGGTGGTTAGTAATTAGTAATTAGGAATTGGGGTGATATTTGCCGATAAGAAAAATTACAGTCGATAAGTCCTAATTCCCAATTCCAAATTCCGAATTCCCAATCCCCAATTCCCTTTTCATGTTGGTAACTCTTTAAAAATAATGGCTCCAAATCCCACGCTGCTCCTTACTTTTGCGCAATTTATTTTTTAATTATTATGCCAGATAAACAACAACCTGCCATTCTTCTATTAGAAGATGGAACTCTCTGTCACGGATTTGCCTTCGGAGCTATTGGAACTGCCACCGGTGAGATATGTTTCAATACCGGGATGACAGGTTACCAGGAAGTATTTAC
>DASVAM010000007.1:0-3197 GCA_036376375.1 Chitinophagaceae bacterium | reverse complement strand
TCAAAAGTTCAGACCATTATTCCTTCTCTGCTTTCTGTTTGTTAATGTAATCTCCTTTGCCCAGTATAAATTAACTGATCCGTTACCAGTTGATCCGAACGTAAAAATTGGTAAACTGCCAAACGGACTTACTTATTATATTCGTAAAAATGTAAAACCAGAAAAAAAATTAGAGTTGCGGCTTGCGGTAAATGCCGGTTCAGTATTGGAAAACAATGATCAGCGTGGCCTTGCCCATTTTATGGAACATATGGGTTTCAATGGCACAAAGAATTTTGAAAAAAATGAACTGGTTGATTATTTGCAAAAAACAGGAGTTGAGTTTGGCGCTGATCTGAACGCTTATACCGGCTTTGATGAAACAGTTTATATCCTGCCGATCCCAACCGACGACCCGGCTGTTGTTGAAAAAGGTTTTACTGTACTGGAAGACTGGGCTTTTAATAATCTATTTGATAAAAACGAAGTAGAGAAGGAACGTGGTGTTGTGCTGGAAGAATCAAGATTGAGCAAAGGCTCTTTTGAAAGAATGAGTCGCCGGTATTTTCCCAGATTGTTCAACGGTTCAAAATATGCTGAGCGGTTACCGATCGGGACAGATGATGTATTAAAAAATTTCAAACACGAAACACTTAAGAATTTTTATAAGACCTGGTACAGGCCCAACTTAATTGCTGTGATCGTTGTCGGTGATATTGATCCGGCAGACGCGGAAAAAAAGATCAAAGCACATTTCTCCAAATTCGCCAACCCGGCGAATGCAACTCCCCGGCCGGCCATTACTCCCATCAAACCAAGAACTACACCCGATGCCATGGTAGTGACGGACGAGGAAGCCACGAATACTTTCCTTGAGATCTACAATTTTGTAAAGCCGTCAAAAAAAATAAAAACATGGGCCGATTATCGTGAAAGCACGTTAGAAGGCCTGGTAAGTTCTTTGATCAATCAACGATTGACAGAGCTCACACAAAAAGCAAACCCTCCTTTTGTTTTTGCCAATACAGGTTTTCAGCCTTTTCTCCGTGGTTATAATTCTTTCAACTCTTTTGCCGTATTAGGGGAGGCTCCTTTGCAGGATGCAATCGATGCATTGCTGACAGAAACCAACCGTGCAAAACAATTTGGATTTTTACAAACAGAACTCGACCGTGCAAAAGCAAGCCTGCTGAATGTAGCTGAAAAATCTTTTAATGAAAAAGACAAATCAGAATCAGGAGCTATTGTTCAGCAATACCTGAATAATTTCTTAGAAGGCAATCCGATTCCCGGCATAGAACATCGTTATAAATTCTTAAAACAGGTCTTACCAACCATCACGTTGCAGGAGATAAATGCACTGGCTAAAAAAATGCCTTCAACTGCCAATGCATTTACCCTGGTGCAGGCTCCAACAAAAATGAAGGATAAATTGCCAACAGATGCCGATCTGCTAAAAGCTGTTGTTGCTGCAAATAGTAAGGCTGTGACAGCTTATGAAGAAAAAGCAGTGGCCTCTTCATTACTTGATAAAGAGCCGGTACCCGGAAAAATAACCGCCGAAACAAAAAATGAAAAACTGGGAACAACAGATCTTACACTCAGCAACGGCATTACAATAACAATTAAACCCACTACACTAAAGAATGACGAGATACAAATGGATGCCTGGCGCTGGGGTGGCTTTCACAAATATGAAATCGCCGATAAAGACAATGCACAATATGCGTCTGTACTTGTTAGCCAAATGGGAGTGAAGGATATGTCGCCAACTGATCTTAGAAAATACCTGGCAGGTAAAACGGTAAGTGTGACTCCATATATCAATGCGCATGAAGAAGGCGTTGAAGGCCGCAGCAGTGTAAAAGATTTTGAGACCTTTTTACAAATGACGTATCTCTATTATACACAGCCGAGAAAAGATGAGGGGTTGTATAAATCTTTTGTTACTAAAAATAAATCAGCGCTTCAATTTATCAAGCAGGATCCTCAAACATGGTTCCAGGACAGTCTTGGAAAAATAGTTTACAATAATAACCCATGGGCAAATGAGATCCCCACACCGGAAGATTTTGATCGCCTGAATCTTGACAGGTCATTTGCCATCTATAACGAAATATTTGGCAATGCCCATGGCATGCATTACACGTTTGTTGGAAATATTGATGTTGAAAAAGTAAAACCTTTACTGGAAAAATATATCGGGTCATTGCCCGCTTCACCAAAAGAAAATAAATTCAAAGACAATGGGGTCAGGATGATAAAAGGATCTACCGAAGTAAATCTGAAAAAAGGGAAAGAATCACAAGCGATGATCACCCTGATGTTTGAAGGCGATGCCGAATATAATCGTGAAGAAAAAATGAATTTGGCTGCTTTGCTTGAAGTGTTGAATATTAAGATCATTGAAAAACTTCGTGAAGAAATGAGCGGGATTTATGGCGGAGGTATCGGCGGTACTGTTTATAAAAGACCTTATGTTCATTATACCATCACGGCTGGCTTACCCTGCGGACCAGAGAATGTTGAGAAGCTCACAAATGCCTTGCTGCAAATTATAAAAGATGCGCAGGAAAAAGGTGTTGAACAAAAAGATCTTGATAAGGTAAAAGAAACATGGAAGAAACAATATCATGTCAACCTGCAAAGCAATGACTGGTGGCTTTCCGGTTTGTCAAATGCATGGATCGATCAAACTAATCCCGAAGGCTTGATTGATTATGAAAAAAGGGTAGATGCCATCAAGCTTGAAGACCTTCAAAAAGTCGCTAAGAAATTTTTGACCTTAAATAATATGGTGAAAGCAGTGATGTATCCGGAAAGTTCAAATGTGACGCCGGGAGTAAAGACTGTAAAACCATTTTAGGCTAAGAGGTTAAAGGAGTGAAAGAGAAAAGGAGTCCTTTCGAAGACTTTTTTTTTCATTTACCAGAGTAACTATTTAGATTTTCGCTTTATACTCTTTGCCTCCTTTTCTCTTTTAATCTCTTAGCTTATAATCCGGAAAGTTCAAATGTGACTCCGGGAGTATATCGCTTTGCTCCTTTTCCCCGCCTACCGCAGGCAGGTCTTTTAATCTCTTAGCGTAAATTTGAACCACGCCACCCTAGCTCAGTTGGTTAGAGCAGCTGTTTCGTAAATAGCAGGTCGAGAGTTCGAATCTCTTGGGTGGCTCTTAAACGGTCGGAGAACATTATTCTCACTATTCACAATTCAAT
>DASVAM010000325.1:0-3502 GCA_036376375.1 Chitinophagaceae bacterium | reverse complement strand
TATTTTCATTTACCTTCATTAAGTTGAATTATCCATCTTTTCTGATATTTATTTTCTTGTTCCATTTAATTTGTTGTTAAGTTGATGGAATAACACTTGCATATTCTGTTTTCGTTATTTCTCAGGATTAAATACGGAGGAGACTCGTTCGGAAAGAATTATCTTTTTGAAGCAATCAGAATATCCTTAACTTCCAAAATGCTTTTCTCATAACCCTTCAACGTAACATTTATCATTGCATCGCCGATTTGTTTGAGCGTAACCACCGACCCCGAGGAAATTGTGTTGATTACCGGCAATAACCAACCGATCCATTTGTAAAGTGACAGCGTATTCTTCAATCCTTTTGTTGGTTTAATGACGCCCGGTCTGAAATTGTAAACCTGACGGAAAGGCAAATTCATCAGATCATTTTCGGTTTTGCCTTTTACTCTTTGCCACATCAGTCTTCCATTTGCATTCGTGCCACTGCCGGAAATATAACAAAAGGTCATTTCAGGATTTAATTTGCTTAATGTCCCTCCAAAATGCATTGTCAGGTCATAAGTCACTTTGGTAAACTCGGGTTCCTTTACTCCAACCGAGCTCATGCCCAAACAAAAGAAACATGCGTCATAGCCTTCCAGCTGATCATCGATAGCTGAAAGATTATGCAGATCGGTATGAACGATCTCTTTTAATTTTAGATGAGTATAGCCGCAGCCTCTTCTTCCAATAACCAAAACTTCCTCCACATCATTACTTTGCAGACATTCATATAATACACCTTCACCAACCATGCCCGATGCACCGGTAACGATTGCTTTTATTTTCATAATGAACCTTTATACAAAAGTACTTAACCAGGAAAAGAGGCTATTAAATAAATTATTAGCACATTTGCACATTAGCAAATCAGCACATTCATGAACATCGGTTTTGACGCAAAAAGAGCCTATCACAATGGAACCGGCCTGGGTCACTATAGTCGTACGCTGATCCGCTCGCTGGCAGAATATTTTCCACAACATGAGTATTTTCTTTTCAATCCCAAACCGTCCGACCTGTTTCATTTAAAAGGAAAAAATATTCATGAAGAGCTGCCGTCGGGTTTACTTCATAAAACTCTTGCTTCTGTCTGGAGAAGCACCTGGATAAAAAATGATCTTGAAAAAAAGGGAATTGATATTTATCATGGGCTCAGTAATGAGATTCCGCTTGATATCGACACGACAGATATTAAATCCATTGTCACGATCCATGATGTGATCTTTGAACGATTTCCCAACCAGTATTCAAAGATCGATGTGGAGATCTACAAAAGAAAATTCAAATATGCCTGCGATCATGCGGATAAAGTGATCGCTATTAGTGAGCAGACAAAAAAAGATATCATGGCGTTTTATAAAACTCCGGAAGAAAAGATCAGTGTGTGTTACCAAAGTTGCAATCCGGCGTTTGGGGAACCAGTGGATGACAAAACAAAGCAACAGGTAAAAGAAAAATATTCTTTGCCTGCTGAATATTTTCTATACGTGGGTTCTGTCATTGAAAGAAAGAACCTCCTCGGCATTTGCAAAGCAATTTATCTTTTAAGAAATGAAATGAATGTCCCCCTTGTCGTGATCGGGGACGGAACCAAATACAAGCAGCAGGTGCAGGATTTCATTAGGCAAAATGGTCTGGATGCACAGATCATTTTTCTTTCCGATAACCCTTTGGCAAAAGTGGCTTCTTCATTTTTGAGAGCCGAAGATTTCCCGGCGATCTATCAATCGGCGATCGCAATGATCTATCCCTCTTTTTTTGAGGGATTTGGCATACCAGTTCTGGAAGCATTGTGGAGTCGTTTGCCGGTGATCACTTCCAATGTTTCTTCCTTGCCCGAGGCGGGAGGTGATGGGGCGTATTATGTAGATCCAAATAGCGCAGAGGAAATTGCTGAAGGAATGAAAACGATCTATGCAGATGGATCATACACGGAAGCATTGAAAGAAAAAGGATGGCAACATGCACAAAACTTTACACAACAAAAATGTGCGGCACGGATAATGAAGGTTTATGAGAGCTTAGCGTCAAATGTTGAATTGTTAAATGCTTAAATTGTTTTGTGATAAGTTTTGAAAGAGATATAGTGGGGTGTTTGAAAACATTGAAAGCGGGCGGGCTGATCCTGTATCCAACTGATACGGTTTGGGGGATAGGATGTGATGCCACCAACGAAAACGCTGTTGACAAAATATATAAATTAAAAAGACGCAGCGATGAAAAAGCACTCATCGTTTTAGTAGCCGATGAACGAGATATCATGCAACATGTTGCCGCTCCCGATCTTTCTTTGTTTGATTATTTGGACAAAACAACAAAACCAACTACGGTCGTGTATGCCGGCGCCTTGGGATTTGCTGATAATATTATTGCTAATGATGGTTCGATCGCTATCCGTATCTGTAAGGAGGAATTTTGTCGTCAACTATTAAAAAGATTTAAAAAGCCGATCGTCTCTACATCGGCCAATATTTCCGGATCGCCCCCACCTAAGATTTTTAGAGAGATCAGCGATGAAATAAAAAATGGTGTTGATCATATTGTTCAATATCGCCAGGATGACGAAAAAATTGCCAAACCATCTTCACTTATTCGATGGGAAAATGGGACAGTTACCATTCTTCGAAAATGAACCACGTTTCAATTATTAATTATTCTGATTGATGTGTGAAGGCCGATGGATCCTCCAATTCATCTGTAAAGACATAATATTTAATAAAACGATCTTTTCAATAATTAATAATTAATAATCAATAATCAATAATATTTTTGCAAGGATGGATATAAAATGCACGGAAAAGGAATTGTTTATTCTGAAGAAGATTGCCCATGCTGCGGAAGAATTGGGCGTAGAGACGTATTTGATTGGGGGGTTCGTAAGGGATAAGATCATTGAAAGAAAGACCAAAGATGCAGATATTGTTTGTATAGGAGACGGCATTGAATTGGCAAAAGCAGTAGCAAAGCGTTTCAAGCCAGAACCAAAGTTTAGTTACTTTAAGAATTTTGGAACAGCGCATTTAAGATTGGACTTTTCAAAACATAAGGAATCTTCGAAAGTCCTTCCCTTTGGGGAGGATTTAGGTGGGGCCGGTGATTTCAACCTTGAATTTGTTGGTGCCCGCAAAGAAAGTTATCGTTATCACTCACGTAAACCTGAGGTCAGCTCAGGAACTTTGAAAGATGACCAGGACCGCCGTGATTTTACCATCAATGCACTCGCAATAAGTTTAAATGAAAAGGATTATGGTAAGCTGATCGATCCTTTTAATGGAATAAATGATATAAAGAAAGGAATCATAAGAACTCCCCTTGATCCATTGCAAACCTTTAGTGATGATCCGCTTCGGATGATGCGGGCAATCAGGTTTGCTTCGCAACTTGGATTTACCATCGAAGAAAAAACTTTCCAGGCTATTAAAGACGGTGCAGATCGTATATCCATTGTGTCGCAGGAGCGAATAACTGATGAGCT